>NZ_JBXWKZ010000012.1:0-60433 GCF_058191515.1 Staphylococcus sp. CoH_129_LAB_1
TCCGCATGATTCATTTTAATATGAATTCAACGAAAGTGTTTTTATATCATTCCCACTAATTGGGGTCAGTCCACTTATGTAGATAGGGTGCTTTTATGATGATAAAGAATTATTTGCCTTCACCGAAAATATCATCCCATTGATTACGTTTATCTAAAAATTCTTTTGCGAGAGCTTTAGCACCTTCAAGAGAATGACTAGCAGCCCAACCACATTGTACTTCATTGCAAGCAGGAACTTCTGTAGCTTCTAATACATCATTTAATGTTTTTTCAACAATATTTAAAACATCTTCATAATCATCATGATCAATAAAAGAAACATAAAAACCAGTTTGACAGCCCATAGGACTTAAATCTACAACTTTATCAGAATGATTTCTGATATTTTCAGCCATTAAATGCTCTAATGAATGTAGTGCAGGCATATCCATATGTGCTTTATTGGGTTGTTTAAAACGAAGATCATATTTTTTGATAACGTCTCCATTAATTCCTTCCATTGTACCTGCTAAGCGAATATATGGTGCAACTACTTTTGTATGGTCAAGATTAAAACTTTCAACGTTCATTTTAGTCATTTTTATTTCCTCCTATAAATACATTGCTTGAATAATATGATTGTAACAAGAGTGCCAATCATTTACAATTTTCTTAATTAAGTGATTTAAATACTTATTGTAAGAAAATTTTGTAAATTCAAACGAATTTAATGACAATTTATAGTAAATCCGATAAAATAAGTAATAATTAAATTTACAGATACATCAAGAAATTGATGGACTTGATATCTAAATAAATATAGATATTAATATTCGTGTATAAAAGGAGTATAGATTGATGAGTAGTAAACAAGAGATATTAGACTATATAGAGAATAAAAAGTACGATTATGTCGAAATAAGCCATCGTATACACGAGCGTCCTGAGTTAGGCAATGAAGAGATATTTGCTTCAAGAACATTAATTGATCAATTAAGAGCAAATGATTTTGAAATAGAAACAGACATTGCCGGACATGCTACTGGGTTTATTGCAACTTACCACTCTGAAAAAGAAGGACCAACTATAGGTTATTTAGCTGAATATGATGCTTTGCCTGGTTTAGGTCACGCATGTGGTCACAATATTATTGGGACAGCAAGTGTATTAGCTGGAGTAGCACTTAAACAAGTAATCGACCATGTTGGTGGGAAAGTAGTTGTATTAGGATGTCCTGCTGAGGAAGGTGGAGAAAATGGAAGTGCGAAAGCTTCATATGTAAAAGCCGGTGTGATTGATGATATTGACATTGCACTTATGATCCATCCTGGAAATGAAACATACCCAACGATAAATACATTAGCTGTTGATGTGCTTGATATTAAATTTTATGGTAAAAGCGCCCACGCTTCAGAAAATGCGGATGAGGCTTTAAATGCATTAGATGCGATGATTTCTTATTTCAATGGCGTGGCTCAATTACGACAACACATTAAAAAAAGTCATCGTGTGCACGGTGTGATTTTAGATGGAGGTAAAGCTGCTAATATTATACCTGATTTTACACATGCAAGATTTTATACACGTGCAACTTCTAGAAAAGAATTGGATGTTTTAACAGAACGTGTAAATCAAATTGCAAGAGGTGCAGCCATCCAAACGGGTTGTGACTATGAATTTGGTCCTATTCAAAATGGTGTAAATGAATTTATAAAAACACCTAAACTAGATGAATTATTTGAAAAATATGCCATAGAAGTTGGCGAAGAAGTAAGTTATGATGATTTTGGTTTTGGTTCGACAGATACTGGGAATGTGAGTCATATAGTTCCTACGATTCATCCACATGTTAAAATTGGCTCAAGAAATTTAGTAGGTCATACACACCGTTTTAGAGAAGCAGCTGCAAGTGTCCATGGCGATCAAGCTTTGATTCGAGGCGCGAAAATTATTGCTCTTATGGGACTAGAATTAATTGAAAATAAAAAACTATTTGATGAGGTTGTAGAGCAACACTCTCAAATAAAGGGGTAAAAAAATGAAAAATGAATATCATGTTCCAAAGTTAACGTTAAGTGATTTGTATGATGAAAATATTGTATATAATTCAAGACCTTCTTATGCATTGAATCCCTGGCTCACAACTGAAGAACATCAGTCTAATTTTTTGACTGGTCGTGAAATGATTATCGCTAAGGATATGCCGATTGTTGTACACGAAGCGAGTATTACAGATAAATTACAACAACTATTTGATCTTATTGGTAAAAAAATACCAGAGCATCTTTATACATTTAGAAATCGTGAAACGTATGAACACTTGTTACAAGAGATTATCAACAAAGAAGGAAAAAAAGTATATTTTCAATATATCGAAAACAATGACATAGTAGATGACGAAGCGTATGCAATTGATAAAGACGTTTTTGTAGCTCTGAATAATAAAGCGCGTATTCCTGAATGGACGAATCATAAATATTTACCTAATCGTGAAATTGTATCGATTAGAGACTTCAAAGGACGTATACAAGACTGGAGTTATCCATTCGTAATTAAACCTGGAGATGAATTACCTACTGCAGGTGGTTATGGTGTTATGATTTGTTATAATGATGAAGATTTAGAAAAAGCTACTAAGAGAATTTTTGAAGCTACAGATGCGACTGAGAATCTAATTATTGAACAAAAAATTGAAGCAGTTAAAAATTATTGCGTACAATTTGCCTATTCTGAAGAACTAGGTATCACATATTTAGGAACAGCCCACCAAATTACTGATAAATATGGATTCTATGCTGGAAACGAAAATGTTCACGATGTACCTGATAAAGTGATTGAAGCAGGGCGTGAAATCATGCAAAATGGTGTGAATTTAGGGTTTATCGGTGTTGCTGGTTTTGATTTATTATTAGATAGAAATGGTGATGTATTCGCTATCGACTTAAATTTCAGACAAAATGGTTCTACTAGTATGTTATTACTACAAAATGAATTAAATCCTAATTATCAAAAATTTTACAGCTATTTTTCAAAAGGGGATAATACCCGTTTCTTTAATGTGATTTTTAAATATGTTGAAAAAGGTGTACTTTATCCACTATCATATTATGATGGTGATTGGTTTGGTAAAGATGAAGTGAAATCTCAATTTGGTTGCATATGGAATGGAAATTCTAAAGAAGAAGTAGAAAATTTAGAAAAAGCATTTATAAGCGAACTTGATTATGCTAAATAAAATATTAAATATTTTAAAATAATAATAAATGATAACAGTGTATTTGACGATGATTTTATTATATTTTAATATTTAAATAGTATATTAAAAGAGAGGGTTTGTAATGAACTATAAGCAAAATGACTATTTTAAAGATATATTAATTAATGAAGTCATTATATTAGCCAGTAAAAATAAAAAATTAATTCGTATTCGCCATAAAGATGGTGATTACACAGGAATGTGGACGAATGAAGAGGCAGCCAAAGATTATTTAAATAATTCAGATCTTCAATATGATCGACTATTAAATATTGATATTGACACTTTTGTTACATATGATATGGATAATTTGTTTGATGAAAAAGATGAAGTACTCATTAACGCTTCTAAAAATGAAGAAGGTCAGTTAGTTAAAGTAGTAGAAATGATTGATGAGCTAATGCCAGAATTAGATGAAATTCGACTCAAAGAATTTGCAAAAGATATTTCAAAAGAAAATCATGTTTTTGGCTTAACACGTAAAGGGGAAAAAAGATTTATTCTTATTAGTGATAACGAAAGTCAAAAACCTAATATTATGCCTGTATGGAGTATTAAAAATCGGGCACGAAAAGTTCGTGATAAAGATTTTGAAGAATGTGATTTAATCGAAATTGAAGGTAGTGTATTTAGTGAATGGCTTGATAAATTAAGAGATAATGATCAAGCTGTCGCAGTAGACTTAAAACCTGGAGTCGTAGGAACAATTGTTTCTCCACAAAAAGTATCTAATGAATTATCATTTTAAATCAAATCCCAATAGGTTTCTTTTTTAAGAAATCTATTGGGATTTTTATGTTAATATTTTTAGTTTGAATTAGCTTAAATGAAGGACGCCGATTGCACCTGAAAATGCACCATTTTCAATGTAAAAAGGATGACATCCTCGTAAGATAGTATAATCCTCAATAACTTTTCGTAGTAAGGGATTATTATTAAAAGAAGAACCAATATAAACAACATTTTTTGTTTGATATTCACGAGCTACTGTGATCGCCATCGTTGTAATCACTTCTCCAACGACACCTACTACAGATGCTAATTTATCTGAGTTAGTAAAATGTCCATTCATATTATTTAATACATTGCCAAAGTTTGCAGCAGTAAGTTCACCAGGTATAGGCGGTTTAGAATCTTTATAAATATGCTTAACTTTTAAATCAATAATATCTCTATTTCCAGATTGGGCGAGATTTGTAAGTGTTTCATAATCAGATATTTCAGTCAATAAATAACCTAAACCTCGAATCATTCCACCACCAGTACCAATTCCTCCAACACGTTCTTGATGATGACCGTTATAATAATGTAAAGATGTACCAGTACCTACATTTGCAAATATGTATTGATTAATATGATGGTCTTGCTCCTTAAGTAAAATACCTAATCCCTTTGAAGCAGCATCAAATTCAACAAATATTTGTGATGGCTGTTCAATATTTTCAGCAATAACACCTGCGTTACCACCTGTTAAATTGATTGTTTCGAATTCATTTTGATTTAACCATTGAATGACTTTATGTATATCTGTTGTTAATTCAGTTGACAATGTACGATGTGTATCATCTTCCATTGCTATTTTGATTAATGTACCACCGGCATCAATACCAACTCTCATTTTTTTCACCTCTATATTTAATATAACATGTTAATAGTATAATAATTTTGACGAATTGCAATTATTTTATAGTATTATAAAATGAATGGTAAATATCGAAGTAAATAGATAATTTAATAAGAATCAGTGGTTATATATGGTATTATTAAAAAAACTTTGAAATATAGGGGTTAATTTTATGAGTATAGTAAAGCAATTTGAAAATATTATAATTCAGGAATTTGAAGAACAATATCGTAATGATGTCTTAAACTTTGAATTAAGTGAACGACAACAAATTTATTCATCATTACCTAAAACTGTATTAGAAGATGCTTTAAAAGATGAAAACCGAGTAGCTAATATTGCCATTAATGAAAATGGAGATGTGGTGGGATTCTTCGTACTTCATCAATATTATCAACATGAAGGATATGATACACCTGATCATGTCATTTATGTTCGCTCATTGTCTATTAATGAAAAATTTCAAGGTCAAGGCTATGGTACAACAATGATGATGTATTTACCTCAATATGTCCAGGCATTATTCCCAGATTTCAACCATTTGTATTTGGTTGTAGATACTGAAAACGAAGGGGCATGGAATGTATATGAACGTGCTGGATTTATGCATACCGCTACTAAAGAAGAAGGGCCCATTGGTAAAGAACGTTTATATTATTTAGATCTGGACTCTAAACATGTATCATCATTGAAATTAGTTGAAAATAAAGTTTCGAGTATCGCAATGTATCAAATTATTAATTTATTAAAAGATGGTCAAAAAGTTGGATTTATTGCGCTTGAACAGCTAGACATTCATCTAAATATCGCGGCAATAGAAGTGTATAAGAATCAAAGAAAAGAAGGAATTGCTGGAAGTGCTTTAAGACAACTGCCTACATATGTACGTAAACATTTTAAAGAAATAAAAAGTATAGGAATTACTTTATTTGGAGAAAATAATGAACTTAAGCCATTATGTATTAATAGTGGCTTTGTTGAAACAGATCAATCAGATGACTTAGTTATTTTTAAAAAATATATTAATTACTAATTGAATTGCAATTGCGAAATCATAAAATGTCATTTATAATTTATCTTTGTTACTATTAATAAAAGCAATGTAAAGATAATAAAATCCTTTGAAAGGAAGTTTAGTTATAATGAAAATTCAAGATTATACTAAAGAAATGGTTGATGAAAAATCATTTATCGATATGGCTTATACTTTATTACACGATAAAGGGTCAACAATGAATCTCTACGACATTATTGATGAATTTAAAAGTCTCGGTAATTACGAATATGATGAAATAGAAAATCGTATTGTACAATTTTATACTGATTTAAATACAGATGGACGTTTCTTAAATGTTGGTGAAAATCAGTGGGGATTACGTGATTGGTATTCAGTAGATGATATTGAAGAAAAAATCGCACCAACAATTCAAAAATTTGATATTCTTGATGACGACGATGAAGATAAAAATCTTAAGTTACTTGGTGATGATGAAATGGATGATGACGATGATATTCCAGCTCAAACTGATGATCAAGAAACATTAGATGATTCGGATGATAATGAAGAAGACATTGATAATTCAGATATCGTTATTGAAGAAGATGAAGATGAAGACATCGCTGAAGGTGAAGAAGAAGCATTTGAAGACGCAGAAGATTTTAATGACTAAATATTTGTTTTAATTGACTTTTGAATAAAAAATGTTAGAATTTTATTCGGGCTCCTTTAATTAGGACACGTGTATAAATGCTATACGCTCCCCTTACAAATATGTGAGAGGGAGCGATTTTTTTATTTTTAGGAAATGTTTAAATTTTGTAGAGATAGAGTAAGGAAGCAACCCTTAATAAATTAGGAGGTCAGACAATGACAAAATTTATCTTTGTAACCGGCGGAGTAGTTTCATCTTTAGGTAAAGGAATCACAGCCGCTTCTCTAGGAAGATTGTTAAAAGACAGAGGACTTAAAGTAACAATTCAAAAATTTGATCCATATCTTAATGTTGATCCTGGTACAATGAGTCCTTATCAACATGGAGAGGTATTTGTTACAGATGATGGCGCTGAAACTGACTTGGACTTAGGACATTATGAACGTTTTATAGATATCAATTTAAATAAATATTCTAATGTAACTGCAGGAAAAGTATATTCACATGTGCTAAAAAAAGAACGTCGTGGAGATTATTTAGGTGGAACAGTTCAAGTAATTCCTCACATTACAAATGAAATTAAAGAACGCCTATTATTAGCTGGAGAAAGTACAAATGCTGATGTTGTCATTACTGAAATAGGTGGGACAACAGGTGATATTGAATCTCTTCCGTTTATTGAAGCTATTCGCCAAATTAGAAGTGACCTTGGCCGTGAGAATGTTATGTATGTTCATTGTACATTACTTCCATACATTAAAGCAGCTGGAGAAATGAAAACTAAACCAACACAACATAGTGTAAAAGAATTACGTGGTTTAGGTATTCAACCTGATTTAATTGTTGTTCGAACAGAGTATGAAATGACTCAAGATTTAAAAGATAAAATCGCTTTATTCTGTGATATTGATAAAGAGAGTGTTATTGAATGTAGGGATGCATCATCATTATATGAAATTCCATTACAATTAAGTGCTCAAAATATGGACGATATTGTAATTAAACGATTAGATTTAGATGCTAAATTCGATACACAATTAGATGAATGGCAATATTTATTAGATACTGTAAATTCATTAGATGGCACTATTACCATCGGCTTAGTGGGTAAATATGTAAGTTTACAAGATGCATATTTGTCAGTAGTTGAATCATTAAAACATGCAGGTTATCCACTGAAAAAAGATGTTGTAGTAAAATGGATTGATTCAAGTGAAGTGACTGATGAAAATGTAGAAAGTTACTTAAGTGATGTTGATGGAATTTTAGTTCCAGGTGGTTTTGGTTTTAGAGCAAGTGAAGGTAAAATTTCAGCTATTAAATATGCAAGAGAAAATAATATACCTTATTTTGGTATTTGCTTAGGAATGCAATTAGCAACTGTTGAATTTGCAAGAAATGTTGTTGGCCTTAAAGATGCTCATTCAGCAGAGCTTGATCCAAATACACCATATCCAATTATTGATTTGTTACCTGAACAAAAAGATATTGAAGATTTAGGTGGAACTTTACGTTTGGGTCTTTATCCATGTACTATTAAAGATCATACTTTGGCACATGATATTTATAATGAAACAAACATCGAAGAACGTCATCGTCATCGCTATGAATTTAATAATGCTTATAGAGAACGATTAGAAGATAAAGGAATGGTTTTTTCTGGTACTAGTCCAGATGGTCGCTTAGTGGAAATGGTAGAAATTCCAGAGAATGATTTCTTCATTGCTTGTCAATTCCATCCAGAATTCTTATCTAGACCTAATAGACCACAGCCAATTTTTAAAGCTTTTGTAGAAGCTGCTTATAAGCAACAACAAAAAAATTAAAATATTAAAATAAAAGCGGAACAGACTTCTTTTTTAAGTCTATTCCGCTTCATTTATATCAATTCATATAGAATTTAAAGGGTGCACATGTAGATCACCAATTCGTATAAAAGTGATTTATAAAGATAGGTTAGCTATATGAAAGTTAATGTTATAATTCCAAGTCTCTAGTCATTTCAATCATTTGTGTATATATTTCATAGTAAATATAATTAAATGACATTGTATGAGGTTGTACAATTTTGTCATAATCTTCAGTATATACGATTGGCCGTGGAGTTGATAAGTTTACAAAATGCATAAGATGTTCAGGAAAATCTTCTTGTTTAGGATGATTGCATACTAAAACGAAATCAATATCTTCCTCTATTAACTGTTGAACATCTTTAGCAACCTCTTCGGTATAAAAAGGAGAAAATAAAAATACACGATCAGTTGTGTCTAAGTCATTTAAACTTTTTAAGTCACTCAATTTCTTACTAGAATTTAATTTTTCATTACTTTCTAATATAAAGGTTTCAAAAAATTTTAAATCTCCATATCCTTTAATATATACATATCCTTCTCCACCAATAGCTTGAATTAAACATTGAGCAGCCATTTGTATATCTAATGCTTGATTTTCTAAGCGATTAAATATACCAGTTAATTGTGTTTGTAATATTTTTGACATGATTATCCTCCATTTCATTAGTATTGTAATGAAATATAATGTTTTATGCAATGAAGCTTCCAAAATCATCAATGATTTACAAATAGTACATGCAATAAAAATTATTATCTGCTATAATAATTTTTGAAAAATTTATGTAATTGGATACAAGGAGGAACTTTCATGCCATTAGTTTCAATGAAAGAAATGTTAATCGATGCGAAAGAAAATGGTTATGCGGTTGGTCAATACAACTTAAATAACTTAGAATTTACACAAGCTATTTTAGAAGCTTCTCAAGAAGAAAACGCGCCAGTTATCTTAGGTGTTTCAGAAGGTGCTGCACGTTACATGAGTGGTTTTTATACAGTAGTTAAAATGGTGGAAGGTTTAATGCATGATTTAAATATTACTGTACCAGTAGCTATTCATTTAGATCATGGTTCAAGTTTTGAAAAATGTAAAGAAGCTATTGATGCTGGATTCACTTCAGTAATGATTGATGCTTCTCATAGTCCATTCGAAAAAAATATTGAAATTACTTCTAAAGTAGTAGAATATGCACATCAACATGGCGTGTCAGTTGAAGCTGAATTAGGTACAGTAGGTGGGCAAGAAGATGATGTTGTAGGTGGAATCATCTATGCAGATCCTAAAGAATGCCAAGAATTAGTTGAAAGAACAGGCATTGATACACTAGCTCCAGCACTAGGTTCAGTACATGGTCCTTATAAAGGTGAACCTAAATTAGGTTTCAAAGAAATGGAAGAAATTGGTGCATCAACTGGATTACCACTTGTTTTACATGGTGGTACAGGGATCCCAACTAAAGATATTCAAAAAGCAATTCCTTATGGTACTGCAAAAATTAATGTAAATACTGAAAATCAAATTGCTTCAGCTAAAGCTGTTAGAGATGTATTAAACAATGATCAAGAAGTATACGATCCTCGTAAATACTTAGGTCCAGCACGTGAAGCTATTAAAGAAACAGTAAAAGGTAAAATTAGAGAATTTGGTACATCTAATCGTGCTAAATAAAATAATTGTTACTAACGACTAGGGTAACCATAACTGTCAACAAAGTGTTCGCTTTGTTGACAGTTTTTTTCTCAAAGAATTTTATTTTATATTACTAAGATTTCTTTTATAATTCTTTATAAAATGAGGGATTTTGAGTTTTAATCATTTGTTGGCGCTTGACTTGTAATAAGTAATTTATCTTTTTTGAATTTATGAAAAACAGAATTAAATAATTGTATAAATTGAATTATAATAGTATTATCAATTCGTTATATGAATTATTAGGTTATTAAATATTAATAATGCAATTGCTAAACTTTTGAAAAAGTTAGTGTTTTATAAATAAATAATATATAATTTATAATGCAAATTATGTTTAATTTTACAAAAGGCGATTAAAGGAGAAAAAATAAATGAGTCAAGAAGTAATTAAAATCCGAGGTGGCCGAACACTTAAAGGTGAAGTTACAATTAGCGGTGCAAAAAATAGTGCTGTAGCAATTATTCCAGCTACTTTATTAGCACAAGGACAAGTAAAAATTGATGGGTTACCACAAATTTCAGATGTCGAAACACTTGTGAGTTTATTAGAAGATTTAAATATTAAAACTAATCTTAATGGCAAAATATTAGAAATTGATACAACAAAGATTAAAAATGCACCGTTACCAAATAATAAAGTTGAATCTTTACGTGCCTCTTATTATATGATGGGAGCCATGTTAGGTCGTTTTAAAAAATGCGTTATTGGTTTACCAGGTGGTTGTCCATTAGGACCACGTCCTATTGATCAACACATTAAAGGGTTTAAAGCTTTAGGTGCTGAAATTGATGAATCAAGTGAAACATCAATGAAAATTGAAGCAAAAGAATTGCGCGGAGCCAATATCTTTTTAGATATGGTCAGTGTCGGTGCAACCGTTAATATTATGCTAGCAGCTGTTCATGCAAAAGGACAAACAACAATTGAAAATGCTGCTAAAGAACCAGAAGTTGTAGACGTAGCCAACTTTTTAAATAGCTTAGGTGCGAATATTAAAGGTGCAGGTACTAGTACTCTAAAGATCAGTGGTGTTGATGAATTATATGGAGCTGAATACCAAGTAATTCCTGATAGAATTGAAGCGGGTACGTATATGTGTATTGCTGCTGCTTGTGGTGAAGAAGTAACAATTAAAAATATTGTACCTAAACATGTAGAAGCACTCACAGTTAAATTAAAAGAATTAGGTGTTGATATCGATATTGATGATGATAAAGAACAAGCGGTAATTAAAGGTAAATCATCATATAATAATGTAGACATTAAAACATTAGTCTATCCTGGATTTGCTACTGACTTACAACAACCAATCACGCCTTTATTATTTATGGCAGATGGTCCATCTTTTGTTACTGAAACGATTTATCCAGCTCGTTTTCGTCATGTAGATGAACTCAAAAAAATGGGGGCAAGTATTGAAGCAGATACTGTTACTGGTACTGCAACAATTAAACCTTCGAAACTTCAAGGCACTGAAGTTTATGCGAGTGATTTACGTGCTGGAGCTTGCTTGATTATTGCTGGATTATTAGCAGAAGGTATTACAACAATTTATAATGTTAAACATATTTATAGAGGATATACAGATATCGTTAAACATCTCAAAGAATTAGGTGCAGATATTTGGACTGAACAAGTTTAACGATTTCTGATATACTTAATATATTAATTGCTGAAGTATATTAAATACCTGTAATGTTTAAGAAGTTTTGAATAGAGGTGAAGACAATGGAAATCTGTCCATATCTCGAAGAAACCTTTAAAATTGTTGGTAGAAGTTGGAACGGTTTAATCATTAATTACCTATCTCGATGCGCTGATTATACTGCACACTTTTCGGATATGAAAAGGGATTTAAAAACAATTACTCCACGTGCATTAAGTATTAAGCTTACAGAATTAGGTGAGTGGGGATTAGTAGACAAAAAAGTCATTTCTACACGTCCTGTTTCTATCGTTTATGAGTTAACCGATAAAGGAAAAGCACTTGCTGAGGCTTTAAGACCAATTGAAGCATGGGCTAGAGATTACGTCACATTAGAACATAACGATTCAGTTAAATAATATAGTTAAAAGAATCTGGGACATAAAGTTTCTGGATAAGTGAAAAAAGACAAGTTCTATTGAAATAATATAGAACTTGTCTTTTTATAAATGTTTGATTATTTTCAACTCGTTGGGTTGCTCGTTTTCTTGTATTGAGTGCCATTAGTAGAGTAAGTAGAGTCATGTTATATTCTTTATATATAAGAAGGCTTGTTAATTTGGTGTATTGGTATTTATTAAATGATACGAAAGGGCCTTATTTTTTTAAAGTATTTCAATGTAAAATTACATATAAATACAAAGTATTTTGGCGAGACTCTTGTGTGAACAGAACAAGCTGAAGACTACAAGCTGAAGCTGTTCCCTAAGAAAGCAAGCCAACATTACGTAGTATTGTAAATAAAGAAGCCAGTAAATGAATTTATAAAAAACTCATTTACTGGCTATTTTTTTAGGAATTATGTCCCAGCCTCTATTTTGATAGGAATTATGTTTCAGGCTTTTTTTAATATGTTTAAATAAAATCAAATCGGATATATATTAGACATAAACATTCCTAAGGAGTGAATTATTGATGAAAAATTATACTCAACAATATATTAATGGCGAATGGATTGATAGTGAAAGTAACGAAACAATTGATGTAATTAATCCAGCAACAGAAGAAGTTATTGGAAAAGTTGCAAAAGGTAATGAAAAAGACGTAGAAAAAGCGGTTCAAGCTGCTCATGACGTATATTTAGAATTTCGCCATAGTTCAGTTGAAGAAAGAAAACAACTACTAGATAGAATAGTAGAAGAATATAAAAATAGAAAACAAGATATTATTGAAACAATTACTGAAGAGTTAGGCGCTCCACTAACTGTTTCAGAAAATGTTCATTATCAAATGGGTTTACAACACTTTTCAGAAGCACGTAGAGCTTTAGATTCATTTGAATTTGAAGAACGTCGTGGAGATGATTTGGTAACTAAAGAAGCGATTGGCGTTTCTGGATTAGTTACACCATGGAATTTTCCAACTAATCAAACATCTCTTAAATTAGCAGCAGCATTTGCTGCAGGTAGTCCAGTTGTGTTAAAACCTTCTGAAGAAACACCATTTGCTGCAATAATTTTAGCTGAAATCTTTGAAAAAGCAGGCGTTCCTAAAGGCGTATTTAACTTAGTTAATGGTGATGGTGAAGGTGTAGGTAATCCATTAAGCGAACATCCTAAAGTAAGAATGATGTCATTCACTGGTTCTGGAGCTACAGGTTCTAAAATTATGGAAAAAGCAGCTAAAGATATCAAAAAAGTATCTCTTGAATTAGGTGGCAAATCACCATATATCGTACTTGACGATGTAGATATTAAAGAAGCTGCAAAAGCTACAACTGGAAAGGTTGTTAATAATACTGGTCAAGTATGTACTGCAGGAACAAGAATCTTAGTTCCAGAAAGTATTAAACAAGAATTCCTAACTGCCTTAAAAGAAGAGTTTAGTAATGTTAAAGTTGGCGATCCACTTGATAAAAATACTCAAGTAGGACCAATCATTAGTAAAAAACAATTCGACACAGTACAGTCTTATATTGATAAAGGTATTGAAGAAGGTGCTGAATTATTATATGGCGGTCCAGGTAAACCAGAAGAATTAGATACAGGTTATTTTGCTAGACCAACTATTTTTGTAAATGTTAAAAATGATATGACTATTGCACAAGAAGAAATTTTTGGTCCAGTTGTTTCAGTAATCACTTATAATGATTTAGACGAAGCAATCGAAATTGCTAATGATACTAAATATGGTTTAGCAGGATATGTAATTGGTAAAGATAAAGAAACGCTTCAAAAAGTAGCACGTTCAATTGAGGCAGGTAGAATTCAAATTAATGAATCTCCAAACGAACCATATTTACCATTTGGTGGTTATAAACAATCTGGTATTGGTCGTGAATGGGGCGACTACGGAATTGAAGAGTTCTTAGAAGTAAAGTCAATTGCCGGTTATTTTAAATAATTAAGTATTAAGTATAATGAAATATTTTAATATAAATACAGTTCATGGAATAGTTTTAGTTCCATGAGCTGTTTTATTTTTTGAAATTTAATAAAATCATTTTGTAATTAAATTAAAAATTTGCTATATTAATTCTAGTATTAAGATGCTAACGTTTAAAACATTTAAGTTATTATCATTTAGATGATTTGACAAAGATAGTAGCTAGATGATTTTTATAAAAATATAAGAAATGGGTGCAATTTATGCCTGAGAGAGAACGAACATCACCACAATATGAATCTTTTCATGAATTGTATAAAAATTATACGACAAAAGAACTTACGCAAAAAGCAAAATCATTAAAACTAACTAATTATAGTAAATTGAATAAAAGTGAGCTTGTCTTGGCAATTATGGAAGCTCAAATGGAAAAAGATGGAAATTACTATATGGAGGGTGTTTTAGATGATATACAACCTGATGGATATGGTTTCTTAAGAACTGTTAATTATTCTAAAGGTGAAAAAGATATATATATATCAGCTAGTCAAATTAGACGTTTTGAAATTAAGCGAGGCGATAAAGTAACTGGAAAAGTACGAAAGCCTAAAGACAATGAAAAATACTATGGACTTCTACAAGTTGACTTTGTTAATGATGAAAATGCAGAAGTTGTAAAAAAACGTCCTCATTTCCAAGCACTTACTCCGTTATACCCAGAGGAACGAATTATTCTTGAAACAGCGCCTCAAAATTATTCTACTCGAATTATGGATTTAGTTACTCCAATTGGTTTAGGTCAACGTGGTCTTATTGTCGCTCCTCCTAAAGCTGGTAAAACTTCATTACTTAAAGAAATTGCAAATGCAATTAGTACAAATAAACCAGACGCTAAATTATTTATATTATTAGTAGGTGAACGACCTGAAGAGGTAACTGATATAGAACGTTCAGTAGAGTCAGCAGAAGTAGTACATTCTACTTTTGATGAACCTCCTCAACACCACGTTAAGGTAGCAGAGTTATTATTAGAAAGAGCAAAACGTCTTGTAGAGATAGGACAAGATGTTATTATCTTGATGGACTCTATTACGCGTTTAGCAAGAGCATATAACCTTGTTATTCCGCCTAGTGGTAGAACATTGTCAGGTGGTTTGGATCCAGCATCCTTACATAAGCCTAAAGCATTTTTCGGTGCTGCTCGTAATATTGAAGCAGGTGGTAGTCTAACTATTTTAGCAACAGCTCTAGTAGATACAGGTTCACGTATGGATGATATGATTTATGAAGAGTTCAAAGGTACAGGTAATATGGAACTTCATCTTGATCGTAAATTATCCGAACGTCGAATATTCCCAGCTATTGATATCGGCCGTAGTTCTACTCGTAAAGAAGAATTATTAATTAGTAAAGCTGAATTAGATTCATTATGGCAACTTAGAAATATGTTTACTGATTCTACTGATTTTACGGAGCGTTTTATAAGAAAGTTAAAACGTTCAGAAAATAACAAAGAATTTTTTGAGCAATTACAAAAGGCAGCTGCTGAAAGCACAAAAACAGGAAAACCAATTATCTAAAATATTTAATAGAGGGTTGCGTTTTCTTTCAATAACTATTATAATTACACAGTATTGGGTAAAAACTCACAAATAACTCTGTTCCAGATGGTTCAGGGCAAAGGAGCTGAAAAAAATGAAACAAGGAATTCATCCTGATTACCACAAAGTCATCTTTTTAGATACAACAACGAACTTTAAATTTTTAAGTGGTTCAACTAAAACTTCTTCAGAAACAATGGAATGGGAAGATGGTAAAGAATACCCAGTTATTCGCTTAGATGTATCATCTGATTCACATCCATTCTACACAGGACGTCAAAAATTCGCTGCTGCGGATGGTCGTGTGGAACGTTTCAACAAAAAGTTTGGTCTCAAATCAAACAACAATTAATTTTGAATTTAAAATGCCTGCCTAATCTATGATGTATAGAATTAAGCAGGTGTTTTTTATATTTAAAACAATTAATTAATTTCTTCAATAATAACCCAGTAATAAACTCATTTATTATAATCCAAAATATGATATAATTAAGCGATTATGTTTTTGAAAAAGGTGGAACTTATAATGTATGAAACTTACCATTCTGGTTGGATTGAATGCATTACTGGAAGTATGTTTAGTGGAAAATCTGAGGAATTAATCCGTCGATTAAGAAGAGGAATTTATGCTAAACAAAAAGTAATCGTATTTAAACCGGCTATTGATGACCGGTATCATAAAGAGAAAGTTGTATCACATGATGGTAATGAGCTAGAAGCCATTAATATTACAACAGCTAGAGAAATACTATTACAAGATTTATCTCAATTTGATGTCATAGGTATAGATGAAATTCAATTTTTTGACAATGAAATTGTAAATATAGTAGAAAAGCTAGCAGAAGAGGGGCATAGAGTTGTAGTAGCAGGGTTAGACATGGACTTTAGAGGTGAACCTTTTGAACCAATGCCTCAAATTATGGCTGTAAGTGAACAAGTAACGAAATTACAAGCCGTTTGTTCAGTATGTGGTTCGTCTTCAAGTCGGACACAACGTTTAATCAATGGACAACCAGCAAGAATTGATGATCCTATTATATTAGTAGGGGCAAATGAAAGTTATGAGCCAAGATGTAGAGCACACCATATTGTAGCACCTAGCATAAATGATAAGGAGGAAATGTAGTGTTTGATCAATTAGGTATTGTTGAAGAAAGATATGAACAGTTAAATGAAATGTTAAGTGATCCAGAAATCGTTAACGATCCAGATAAATTACGAAAATATTCTAAGGAGCAAGCAGATTTACAGAAAACAGTAGATGTTTATAGAGATTATAAAAATAAAAAAGAAGAAGTAGCAGAAATAGATGAAATGCTTACTGAAACAGATGATAAAGAAGAAATTGAAATGTTAAAAGAAGAAGCATCAGGATTAAAAAGTACACTGCCAGAATTAGAAGAACAACTTAAATTCTTATTAATTCCTAAAGATCCAAATGATGAAAAGGATGTTATTGTCGAAATTAGAGCAGCTGCTGGTGGAGACGAAGCAGCTATTTTCGCAGGTGACTTATTAAGAATGTATACAAGATATGCGGAATCTCAAAATTTCAAAACTGAAATTGTTGAAGCGACAGAAAGTGATCATGGCGGATATAAAGAAATCAGTTTTTCAGTTTCAGGTAATGGTGCCTATAGTAAGTTGAAATTTGAAAACGGTGCCCATCGTGTACAACGTGTGCCCGAAACAGAATCTGGTGGACGTATTCATACTTCTACAGCGACTGTAGCTGTATTACCTGAAGTTGAAGATGTAGAAATTGAAGTGCGTAATGAAGACTTAAAAATTGATACGTACCGTTCAAGTGGTGCTGGTGGACAACACGTTAATACAACAGATTCTGCTGTGCGTATTACTCACATTCCAACTGGTATCATTGCAACGTCTTCAGAAAAATCACAAATTCAAAACCGTGAAAAAGCATTAAAAGTATTAAAAGCGCGATTATATGATATGAAATTACAAGAAGAACAACAAAAATATGCAGCTCAACGTAAATCGGCTGTAGGTACAGGAGATCGTTCTGAACGTGTAAGAACTTATAATTATCCTCAAAGTCGTGTGACAGACCATCGAATTGGCTTAACTTTACAAAAGCTTGACCAAATTATGGAAGGTAAATTAGAAGAAATTATTGATGCATTAACACTTTCTGAGCAAACTGAAAAACTGAAAGAATTAAATAATGGCGAGCTTTAAAGATACCTTACAAGAAGCGATTGAATTAACTAAAGAAAAAGGGTTTGAGCAATCTAGAGCGGAATGGCTTATGTTAGACTTATTTAAATGGTCTAGGACAGATTATTTAATGCATATGTATGATGAGATGTCTCAAGCTGAAGAAGCAAAATTTTCACTTGCATTAGACCGAATGTTACTAGGAGAGCCCATTCAATATATTGTTGGTTTTCAATCATTTTATGGATATCAATTAAAAGTAAATGCTCATTGTCTTATTCCACGTCCAGAAACAGAGGAAGTCATGCTTCATTTTTTAGAGCATTGTAAGGATGGAAGTACAATTGCTGATATAGGAACAGGTAGTGGAGCGATTGCAATTGTACTTAAAAAACTAAATCCGACTTTAAATGTAATAGGCACAGATCTTATCGAAGAAACTCTAGAGATAGCATCTGATAATGCACATCAATTAAAAGCGGATATCAGATTTCTAAAAGGTAACGCCCTTAAACCACTTATCAAAGAAAATATAAAACTAGATGGTCTAATATCAAATCCTCCTTATATTGATCAAACTGAGATGAAAGATATGGAAGATACAGTAGTAAAGTATGAACCACATATTGCTTTATTCGCTGAGGATGAAGGATATGAGATTTATGAGACGATTCTAGACGATTTACCCAAAGTACTTAATAAAGGGGCTTATGTCACTTTTGAAATAGGATATAGTCAAGGAGAAATATTAAAAACACGTATTATAAATAAATATCCGCATATCAATGTAAATCTCTTGAAAGATATTAATGGATTAAATAGGATGATTTCATTTAAATGGTAAAAGTGGAGTGGGAAAGAAAGGTATTATTTTCTAACCCACTTCTTTTTCTTTAATAACTCCACACATGTGAAAGGTGTGATAAAAGTGAAAACAAAAATATGGAATATGAAAGAGTATAGTCAAGATCTCCAAGCGTTTTCTCAATTAGCAGAAATAAAAACTATTTATGAGAATGGGGGTCTAATTGCGATACCTACTGAAACAGTCTACGGTTTAGGTGCAAATGCTAAAAATGAACAGGCAGTAGAAAACATTTATAAAGCTAAAGGACGTCCGTCTGATAATCCACTTATTGTTCATATTTACAAGCAATCACAAATGGATTCATTTGTATCAATTATTCCTAAGGAAGCCAAGCAATTAATGAATGCATTTTGGCCTGGCCCAATCTCGTTTATTCTTCCTTTAAAACAAGGATACTTATGTGAAAAAGTGACAGGTGGGCTTAATTCTATTGCTGTAAGAATGCCAAGTCATCCGATTGGAAGAGCAATATTAGAATATGTCGACTTGCCCATTGCAGCACCTAGTGCAAATATAAGTGGAAGACCTTCTCCAACGACATTTCAACATGTTTATAATGATTTAAATGGAAAAATAGATGGTATTGTGAATGGCGATCAAAGTGAAGAAGGCTTGGAGAGTACAGTTTTAGATTGCACACAATTTCCTTTTAGAATAGCAAGACCAGGATCAATTACTCAAACAATGCTTAATCACGTGGTACCCGGTAGCGTTATTCAATATGATTATAATCAATTAGAACATCCCATAGCACCAGGTATGAAATATAAACACTATGCACCTAAAACACCTGTATATATGTTAACTGAGTTTATACAACCTATTTCTGAGTTAAATGAATCAGGGTTAGCATTTGTTTTACCTTCTAGTATGAAAAAGTATGTACCTAAAGATTGTATATTTATCTCTCTTTGCGAAAATCAAAGAGATATTAGAGGGGCTAATCATAACTTATATAAAATTTTACATGATATTGATGATGATGAACGAATAAAAAAAGCATTCATATATGCTTTTGATAACATTGAAGGTTCTGAAGCAGTAATGAACCGAATGATAAAGGCAACAGGTAATCAAATAGTTAAAGGAAGAGAATTATGAAAATAACATTTGTATGTACTGGAAATACTTGTAGAAGTCCAATTGCAGAAAGTATAGCTACAGCACTTTTACCTAATGATTCTATCCAATCACGTGGATTATTTGCAATGAATGGACAATCCATTACTCCTGAAGCACTAGAAATTATTTTAGAAAATAAATTACCAGAACCTTCTGTATCTCAAATATTTAGTCAAGACGACTTAAAAAGTGATTTGATTTTAACAATGACTAATAATCATAAAAATCAGTTAATTAAACAATATGGCACAAATTATCCCATATATACATTATGTGAATATGTGTCTGAATCGGGTGAAATAGGTGATCCATTCGGTGGTAGCATAGATACCTATCGTCAAACATTTAATCAATTATACTCTCTTATTAGCAAATTGAAACACGAAGAATAAAGAGAAATATTACGCTAATAGTATAAGTAGAGTTATAAATAAGGTATAATAAAGAAGTATAGCTTGTCTGCTATGCTTCTTTTTATTTTTGCAAGTGAGGTGAAATAATATGCAAGAACTTACAACTTTACTAGATGAATTGAAAGCACAATCTTTTTTTAAAAAAGATGAAATCTGTGTGATAGGATGTTCAACTTCTGAAGTAATTGGTGAAAAGATAGGTTCAGTTGGGTCAATGGAAGTTGCTGAAACTATTTTTAATGAATTAGAACGTATAAAACGTGAAACGGGCGTTTCATTTGCGTTTCAAGGCTGTGAACACATCAATAGAGCGATTACAATTGAGCGTGAAGATTATAATCCATTTACTATGGAAGAAGTAACAGTTGTACCAGATGTTCATGCAGGAGGAAGTCTTGCTACATATGCCTATCAGCATATGAAAGATCCAATAGTTATTGAGTATATAAAAGTGCCTAAAGGTATTGATATTGGTCAGACGCTTATTGGAATGCACATTAATCATGTTTGTGTACCGTTAAGAACAAGCGTAAAAAAAATTGGTGAAGCTATAGTTACGATTGCTACTTCAAGACCAAAAAAAATTGGTGGAGAAAGAGCGAAATATGAATAAGTTCTAAAGGAAGAAGGGGAACATATGTCTTATATTAAGGAACAAGATCACATTATTTATGAAGCGATTCAAAATGAATACAACCGTCAAAACAATAACATTGAGCTCATTGCTTCAGAAAACTTTGTTTCAGAAGCAGTAATGGAAGCACAAGGATCTGTAATGACAAATAAATATGCAGAAGGCTATCCAGGACGTCGCTACTATGGTGGTTGTGAATACGTTGATGTTACAGAAACTATTGCTATTGAACGTATCAAAGCTTTATTTGGAGCTGAGCATGCAAATGTACAACCACATTCGGGTTCTCAAGCTAATATGGCAGTATATTTAGTTGCTTTAGAGATGGGAGATACTGTGCTTGGAATGAATTTAAGTCATGGTGGTCATTTAACACACGGTGCTTCAGTTAATTTCAGTGGTAAATTTTATAATTTTGTCGATTATGGAGTTGATAAAGAAACTGAAAGAATTAATTATGAAGAAATTCGTGAATTAGCTAAGAAGCATAAACCTAAATTAATTGTAGCTGGTACATCAGCATATTCTAGACAACTAGATTTTAAGAAATTTAAAGAAATTGCTGATGAAGTTGGTGCTAAATTAATGGTTGATATGGCTCATATTGCAGGTTTAGTAGCTGTTGGATTACATCCTAATCCTGTAGAATATGCAGACTTTGTTACAAGTACCACTCATAAAACATTGAGAGGACCACGTGGAGGTCTGATTCTTTGTAAGGAAAAGTATAAAAAAGATATAGATAAGACAATATTCCCTGGAATACAAGGTGGACCACTAGAACATGTTATCGCTGCAAAAGCTGTTGCTTTTGGAGAAGCTTTAGAACCAGATTTCAAAGTGTATCAAGAACAAGTCATTAAAAATGCTAAAACTTTAGCTGAAACGCTTCAAAACGAAGGATTTAGAATTGTTTCAGGGGGCACAGATAACCATTTAGTTTCAGTAGATGTAAAACAATCAGTTAATTTAACTGGAAAACAAGCTGAAGAAATATTAGATTCAATTGGTATTACATGTAATAAAAACACAATACCTTTTGATCAAGAAAAACCATTTGTTACAAGTGGAATTAGACTAGGTACTCCTGCTGCAACAACACGTGGTTTTGATGAAGAAGCATTTAAAGAAGTAGCTTTAATTATCAGTACAGCATTAAAAAATTCAAATGACGAAGCAAAATTAGAAGAAGCTAGTGATAGAGTAAAACAATTAACTCAAAAATATCCGCTATATGAATAACAACATAATTGGAGGAAATGAAATATGAGTAAAGTACACGTATTTGATCACCCACTCATTCAACATAAATTGAGTTACATCCGTGATAAAAATACCGGAACAAAAGAATTTAGAGAACTTGTCGATGAAGTGGGTATGCTAATGGCATATGAAGTTACAAGGGATTTACAATTGCAAGACGTAGAAATTGAAACCCCTGTAACAACTATGACAGCAAAACGGTTAGCAGGAAAAAAATTAGCAATTGTACCTATTTTAAGAGCAGGTTTAGGTATGACAGATGGTGTATTAAGTTTAGTTCCAGCTGCACGTGTAGGACATATTGGATTGTATCGTGATCCTGAAACATTAAAAGCAGTAGAGTATTTTGCTAAATTACCTCAAGATATCGATGAGCGTGAAATTATAGTTGTTGACCCAATGTTAGCTACAGGTGCTTCAGCAATCGAAGCAATCAATTCACTAAAAAAACGAGGTGCAAAGAATATTCGTTTTATGTGCTTAATTGCCGCACCTGAGGGCGTTGAAAAAATGCAAGAAGCGCATGAAGATGTTGATATCTATATTGCAGCTTTAGATGAGAAACTTAATGATAAAGCATATATTACACCTGGCTTAGGAGATGCTGGGGATAGATTATTTGGTACTAAATAAGTACTATAGGAGTAAATATTATGAGAAAGATTATGACAGTCTTTGGTACAAGACCAGAAGCAATTAAAATGGCACCCTTAGTTAAAGCACTTGAAAAAGATTCAGTGCTAGAACCAATTATTGTTGTAACTGCTCAACATAGAGAAATGCTTGATTCAGTTTTAAAAACATTCAATATAAAACCACATCATGATTTGAATATCATGAAAAAAGGACAAAGTCTTTCAGAAATAACAGCTAGATCTATTATTCAACTTGAGCAAATTATGAAAAAAGAATGCCCAGATATGGTACTTGTTCATGGAGATACAACAACCACTTTTTCTGGCGCATTAGCAGCATTCTATAATCATACATCTGTAGGCCACGTGGAAGCGGGTCTCAGAAGTGGAAATAAATACGCGCCTTTTCCAGAAGAAGTAAATCGGCAGATGGTGAGTAACATTGCCGATTTACACTTTGCTCCTACAATTGGTGCGAGACACAATCTAATTCAAGAAAATAAAGATAGAAGATCAATAGTGATTACTGGTAATACTGCTATTGATACACTAAATTTTACAATTAATAAAAATTATACTTCTGAGTTGATAGAGAAGCATAAAAATAAAAGAATTGTATTGTTGACCGTTCATCGTAGAGAAAACATAGGAAAACCTATGGAACATATTTTTAAAGCAGTCAGAGATATCGTTGATACCATTGAAGATGTTGTAGTAGTTTTTCCTTTACATATGAATCCGGAAGTTAGAAAACTATCTTACACTTATTTAGAGAACCACCCAAGTATAGAGCTGATTGAACCATTAGATGTTGTTGACTTTCATAATTTCGCTAATCAAGCTTACTTAATTTTAACTGATTCTGGAGGTATTCAAGAAGAAGCACCTTCATTAAATAAACCAGTTTTAGTACTTAGAGATGTAACTGAAAGAATTGAAGGAGTAGAAGCTGGAACATTGAAGGTAATTGGTACAGAGTATAACAATGTGTATCAAGAAATTAGGAAATTATTAAAGAATAAAAAAGTTTATAATAATATGGCACATGCTCAAAATCCATATGGAGATGGGAAAGCATCTGAACGTATATGTGAAAGTATTAAATATTACTTAGGAATAACAAAAGAAATACCTAAAGAATTTGAAAAGTCAAAAAATTATTAATCAATTTGTGAACATTTTATGACAATAACCATGTTAAATTTAACAACAATTTGAATAGAATTGACACATAAATTACCCTATATTATTATTAAATTTGTATGAGTGGAACGGTTTCCATGATTGTCATAAGTTTTGGAGGCACAAAGAATGAAACGGTTCAGCATCATATTAAGACAATTCATTCAATATTACATTTATTTTTTAATATTGTTAAGTATTTTGTATTTTATTAAACCTAATTCTTTTTTATTAGGCTTAATAGTTGGGACGATTGGGTCACTAATCAATACATACATTTTTGAAATATATCTTTCTAAGGCTAAACATCCAGATAATATACATATTTCTACAGGCAATGTATGGAGATACTTAGTCGCAATTATTGCATGTATAGTATGGGTTGTCTTCAAAGAGAATGTAAATATCATTGGTATAATGATAGGCCTTATGATTTCTTATGTATTAATCATTTTACGCCCTCTCTTGCTAAAATAGTAAACTATATACAGAAAGAGGTGAGTACATGGATCACAAATCCCCACTCGTAAGTTGGAATGTGTTTGGATTTGATATTGTTTTCAACTTAGCAAGTATTATGATGCTTATTATTACTGCTATTATTGTTTTTATAATAGCTATTGTTTGTACGCGTAATCTTAAGAAAAGACCTAGTGGCAAACAAAACTTTATCGAATGGATTTTCGATTTTGTAAGAGGTATTATTGAGAGTAACATGGCTTGGAAAAAAGGTGGTCAATTTCACTTCTTAGCAGTGACATTAATTTTGTTTATTTTTGTTGCCAATATGCTAGGTTTACCATTTGCAATTGTTACACATGATCATTATTTATGGTGGAAATCTCCAACTGCTGACGCGACAGTAACATTGACGTTGTCAACGATGATGATTTTATTAACACATTACTATGGTGTTAAAATGCGTGGAACAAAAGCATATGTTGGTAATTACTTTAAACCTTTCTGGCCATTAGCAATTATTAATGTTTTCGAAGAATTCTCTTCAACATTAACACTAGGTTTACGTCTTTACGGTAATATTTTCGCTGGTGAGTTACTATTATCTCTATTAGCTGGCTTGTTTTTCCAAAACGGCTGGGGCTGGATAATTAGTATTCCTGGCTTAATTATATGGCAAGGATTCTCAATCTTTGTTGGTACAATCCAAGCATATATCTTTATTATGCTTTCTATGGTTTACATGTCCCATAAAGTTGCGGACGCACATTAACATAAACAAACATTTTAGGAGGAATTATTAATATGGGTTTAATCGCAGCAGCAATTGCAATCGGTTTATCAGCATTAGGTGCTGGTATCGGTAACGGTCTTATTGTTTCAAGAACAGTTGAAGGTGTAGCACGTCAACCAGAAGCACGTGGTCAATTAATGAGTATTATGTTCATTGGTATTGGTTTAGTTGAAGCATTACCAATCATTGGCGTTGTTATCTCATTCATGACATTATTCAGATAAAAAATTTTCGAGGCGAAGTCTCTTTGATCTTCGCCATTCGTTTTATTTAGTGGCAAAGTGATGATTAATAATGAAAGGAGTGTCAAATGCCAGTGAACGCATTAACTAATTCATTTGTTTTAGGTGCAGCTACAGGTGGCGTTGAATGGGGAACAACAATTGTTACAATTTTTACATTTATTATCCTATTGGCGTTATTGAAAAAATTTGCTTGGGGTCCATTGAAAGAAGTAATGGATAAACGTGAGCGCGATATCAATAGAGATATTGACGAAGCTGAACAAGCAAAATTGAATGCACAAAAACTTGAAGAAGAAAATAAAAAGACACTTAAAGAAACACAAGATGAAGTTCATAGTATTCTTGAAGATGCAAGAATTCAAGCACGTAAGCAACATGAAGACATTATTAAAGATGCGCATGAACGTGCAAACGGTATGATTGAAACAGCTCAAAGTGAAATCAATAGTGAAAAAGAACGTGCGCTTGCAGATATTAATAATCAAGTTTCTGAGTTGTCAGTTTTAATTGCTTCTAAAGTTTTACAAAAAGAAATTTCAGAACAAGATCAAAAAGGTCTCGTTGATAAGTATCTTAAAGAGGCAGGCGATAAATAATGGCAGATGTAGCTAAAAAATACGCTAAAGCTTTATTTGATGTCTCTATTGATAAAAATCGATTAGATTTAATGTATGAAGAATTGCAAGAAGTTAGTAATGCAACTTTAAAATATACTGATGATTTAAAAGCAATTGATTCAAATCCTAACCAACCTGCTTCTGAAAGACGTAAATTTGTAGGTATTGTATTTGGTGATGCGAATTATTACTTAAAAAATATGCTAATGATTTTAGCAAATAATCATCATTTAGCGCTTATTCATTCTATATCTAAAGAATTCAAATATTTTTATGACCGCCATTATAATCAAGGTGATGCTTTGGTTGAATCTGTATATCAATTGAATGAAGAAGAATTATCTCGCATTGAAAGTGTAATTCTTAACAAAACTAAATTGTCTAAAGTACATATCACAACTAAAATTAACCCTAACTTAATCGGCGGTTTTAGAGCAAAAGTGGGGACTACTGTATTAGATGGTAGTGTAAAAAATGATTTAGAACAAATTGAGCGTAAATTTAAAAGAGTTAATTAAAAAAGAGGAGTGACATAGATGGCCATCAAAGCTGAAGAAATCAGTGCATTACTTCGCTCACAAATTGAAAACTATGAGTCAGAAATGTCTGTTGATGATGTAGGTACCGTCCTTCAAATTGGTGATGGTATTGCATTAATTCACGGATTAAATGATTGTATGGCTGGTGAGCTTGTAGAGTTTTCAAATGGTGTGCTTGGTTTAGCACAAAACCTTGAGGAATCAAATGTGGGTGTCGTAATCTTAGGACCTTATACTGAAATTAGAGAAGGCGACGAAGTTAAACGTACTGGCCGTATCATGGAAGTGCCAGTAGGTGAAGAACTTATCGGGCGTGTTGTGAATCCATTAGGTCAACCGATTGATGGACAAGGTCCTATTAATGCAACTAAGACACGCCCTGTTGAGCAAAAAGCAACAGGTGTTATGGATCGTAAATCAGTTGATGAACCATTACAAACTGGTATTAAAGCGATTGACGCATTAGTACCAATTGGTCGTGGACAACGTGAATTAATCATTGGTGATAGACAAACTGGTAAAACAACGATTGGTATTGATACAATATTAAACCAAAAAGGCTTAGATACAATTTGTATCTATGTAGCAATTGGTCAAAAAGATTCAACAGTACGTGCAAATGTTGAAAAATTACGTCAAGCTGGCGCATTAGATTACACAATCGTTGTATCTGCATCAGCAGCGGAACCAGCACCATTATTATACATCGCCCCTTATTCAGGAGTAACAATGGGTGAAGAGTTCATGTTTAATGGAAAAAATGTACTTGTTGTATATGATGATTTAACTAAACAAGCAGCGGCTTATCGCGAATTATCATTATTATTACGCAGACCTCCAGGTCGTGAAGCGTATCCAGGTGACGTTTTCTACTTACACAGTAGATTATTAGAAAGAGCAGCTAAATTAAGCGATGCACTAGGTGGCGGTTCAATTACTGCTTTACCTATCATTGAAACACAAGCTGGGGATATCTCTGCATATGTTCCAACTAACGTGATTTCAATTACTGACGGACAAATTTTCTTACAATCTGATTTATTCTTCTCAGGTGTACGACCTGCGATTAATGCTGGTCAGTCTGTATCACGTGTTGGTGGTTCAGCACAAATTAAAGCAATGAAAAAAGTTGCTGGTACATTACGTTTAGATTTAGCATCTTATCGTGAGTTAGAATCATTTGCACAATTTGGTTCTGATTTAGACGAATATACTGCTAGAAAATTAGAACGTGGTAAACGTACGGTTGAAGTTTTAAAACAAGATCAAAATAAACCACTTCCTGTTGAAAACCAAGTGTTAATTATTTATGCCTTAACAAAAGGTTATTTAGATGACATTCCTGTAGAAGACATTACACGTTTTGAAGATGAATTAAATAGTTGGTCTAAATCAAATGCTTCAGAATTATTAGGAGAAATCAGAGAAACTGGTCAGCTTCCAGATGATGCTAAATTTGAAACAGCTATTAATGAATTTAAGAAAAGTTTTAGTAAGTCTGAGTAACTAAACTTTAAATCAAAAAGGTGGTGAGATAATGGCTTCTCTTAAAGAGATAGATGGTCGTATTAAATCGACGAAAAAAATGAAACAGATTACCAAAGCAATGAACATGGTTTCAAGTTCTAAGTTACGTCGAGCTGAAAAAAATACCAAGCAATTCGAACCTTATATGGAAAAAATGCAAGATGCGATAACTGCTATTGCAGGAGCAAGTAAAAATTCAAATCATCCGATGTTAAGACCAAGACATATTCAACGCGGTGGTTACTTAGTCATTACTAGTGACAAAGGATTAGCGGGCGCTTATAGTTCGAATGTGCTTAAACGACTAATCAATGACATTAAAGAAAAACATACAAATAGTGATGAGTATAGCATTATTGTTTTAGGTCAATCTGGTGTTGATTTCCTTAAAAATAGAGGTTATGAAGTAGAAAGTTCACTTGTTGATGTACCTGATCAACCTTCATTTAAATCAATACAAGCTATCGCAAAGCATGCAATTGACTTATTCAGTGAAGAACATATTGATGAACTTAAGATTTATTATAGTCACTATGTTAGTGTTCTTGAAAATAAACCTTCTGTTAAACAAGTTCTACCATTATCTCAAGAAGATTCTAGTCAAGGCCAAGGTCAAATGTCTTCATATGAATTTGAACCAGATAAAGACTCAATCTTAAAAGTTATTCTTCCACAATATGTTGAAAGTTTAATTTATGGAACGATTCTTGATGCTAAAGCTAGTGAACATGCAGCTCGAATGACTGCAATGAAAAATGCATCTGATAATGCAACTGAACTTATTGATGACTTATCATTACAATATAATAGAGCAAGACAAGCTGAAATCACTCAACAAATTACAGAAATTGTTGGTGGTTCTGCCGCACTTGAATAATATTTTAAAGGAGGAAATAACATGGGTAATGGCCGTGTAACTCAGGTTATGGGTCCTGTAATTGACGTTCGATTTGAACATAATGAAGTACCTGAAATTAATAATGCCCTAATTATTGAAGTACCTAAAAACGATGGCACATTCAAATTAACTTTAGAAGTTGCATTGCAATTAGGTGACGATGTTGTTCGTACTATTGCAATGGATTCAACTGATGGCGTTCAACGTGGTATGCAAGTTGTGAATACTGGTAAAGATATTAGTGTTCCTGTAGGTGAAGAAACGCTTGGGCGTGTGTTTAACGTTTTAGGAGAAACAATTGATTTAAATGAAAAAATAGATAGTTCTGTAAGACGTGATCCTATTCATCGTCGTCAACCTAATTTTGATGAATTATCTACTGAAGTAGAAATTCTTGAAACAGGTATCAAAGTTGTAGATTTATTAGCACCTTATATTAAGGGCGGTAAAATTGGTTTATTCGGTGGTGCCGGTGTAGGTAAAACCGTATTAATTCAAGAATTAATCAACAATATCGCTCAAGAGCATGGTGGTATTTCCGTATTCGCTGGTGTAGGTGAACGTACTCGTGAAGGTAACGATTTATACTATGAAATGAGTGATAGTGGCGTTATCAATAAAACTGCCATGGTATTTGGACAAATGAATGAGCCACCAGGTGCGCGTATGCGTGTTGCTTTATCAGCATTGACAATGGCTGAATATTTCCGTGATGAACAAGGTCAAGACGTACTTTTATTCATTGATAATATTTTCCGCTTTACTCAAGCTGGTTCTGAAGTATCAGCATTATTAGGACGCATGCCTTCAGCTGTAGGTTATCAACCAACATTAGCAACTGAAATGGGTCAGTTACAAGAACGTATTACATCTACTAATAAAGGTTCAGTAACTTCAATCCAAGCAGTATTCGTTCCTGCCGATGACTATACTGACCCAGCGCCAGCAACTGCGTTCGCACATTTAGATGCTACTACAAACTTAGAACGTAAATTAACTGAAATGGGTATTTATCCAGCGGTAGACCCATTAGCTTCAACTTCTAGAGCTTTAGAGCCATCTATTGTTGGTCAAGAACATTATGAAGTTGCACGTGAAGTTCAATCAACATTACAAAAATACAGAGAATTACAAGATATCATTGCAATTTTAGGTATGGATGAATTATCTGAAGAAGATAAATTAACGGTAGAACGTGCCCGTAGAATTCAATTCTTCTTATCACAAAACTTCCATGTGGCTGAACAATTTACTGGTCAAAAAGGTTCTTATGTTCCAGTTAAAACAACTGTGACGAACTTTAAAGATATCTTAAATGGTAAATATGACCATATTCCTGAAGATGCATTCCGTTTAGTTGGAAGTATGGATGATGTTATTGCTAAAGCTAAAGATATGGGTGTTGAAGTTTAAACTAATTAGGAGGTAAAGATAATGAATACAGTAAATCTTGATATTGTCACTCCTAATGGTTCAGTCTACGAAAAAGATGATGTTGAACTCGTAGTATTTCAAACTACTGCGGGGGAAATAGGTATCATGAGTGGACATATTCCGACAGTTGCCGCATTAAAGATAGGCCATGTTAAAGTTAAATTTAAGAATGGTACTGAGTATATAGCTGTTAGTGGTGGCTTTGTTGAAATTAGACAACATAATGTATCTGTCATTGTTCAAACAGCTGAAACAGCTAGTGAGATCGATGTAGAAAGAGCTAAGTTGGCTCGCCAAAGAGCGCAGTCTCATATAGATGATGAGGATAACAGTGACATTAACCGAGCTAAACGCGCATTAGCTAGAGCGGAAAACCGTCTGCGTGTAGCTGAATTAAACTAACGAATAAATGAAATGATGTGAGACAATGTTCATGTTAAATATAATGTCTCACTTTAATGATAATGACTAATAAAAAATCATAGACATGAAAATGTTTATGATTTAGTTAATTAATCTTAATATATTAAAAGAGCTTGAGACATTATTAGTGTTTCAAGCTCTTTTTTTTATGTATAAAAGGACTTAGAATAATATTGACTTCAAATTTTATTTTTAGCTACTTTTATTAAATCTCGCAGTGTTCTTATGTATCATTCTTAACTTTTTTAATGTACAATATATTACAGAAATCTTTAAGGAGAGAGAAGAATGGAATATGTTGGTCAATTTGCAATAATACATTTATTTTTGCATGTAATATGTATATGTATTGCGTACTGGGCATTAAATTCTCTCAGATTAGATCAATTTTTTAAAAAAGGATATGCAACACAAGTGCAAGTGTGTATGATTTTCCTAGCCATTTTAATGGGTACTGGAGTAAGTAACTTTATCACTGACTTATTACAGTATTCTACACAAATCAAATATTTATTTTAAAAAATGAATTTCTACCAATTAACTAAAATTATAGATATACTAATTAAATAAGTAATTTAAAATGGGAAATGTTATAAGAAATAGGAGTTTAATGTGGAGGATTAATATGGATAAGATAATTATAAATGGAGGCAATCGCCTTACTGGTGAAGTTCAAGTAGAAGGAGCTAAAAATGCTGTATTACCTATACTTACAGCATCGTTATTAGCATCTGAAGGGCAAAGTAAATTAACGAATGTGCCCGATTTAAGTGATGTTGTTACTATCAATAATGTTTTATCTACTTTAAATGCTAAAGTGAATTATGATAAAAAAAATGGGTCAGTTATAGTTGATGCTTCTGCTACATTAAATGAAGAGGCGCCTTATGAATATGTGAGTAAAATGAGAGCAAGTGTGTTAGTAATGGGACCTTTATTAGCACGTTTAGGTCATGCAATCGTTGCATTACCAGGTGGCTGTGCAATTGGTGCTCGTCCAATTGAACAACACATCAAAGGTTTTGAAGCATTAGGTGCAGAGATTCATTTAGAGAATGGAAATATATATGCAAGCACTAAGGATGGATTGAAAGGTGCAAATATTCATCTAGATTTCCCGAGTGTAGGCGCAACTCAAAATATTATAATGGGTGCTTCTTTAGCACAGGGAAAAACGGTTATCGAAAATGTAGCTAAAGAACCTGAAATTGTAGATTTAGCTAATTATATCAATGAAATGGGTGGTAATGTTATTGGCGCTGGTACAGACACAATTACTATCCATGGTGTTGAAAAATTAGTAGGAGTTGAACATTCGATTATACCTGATCGCATTGAAGCAGGCACGCTCATTATCGCAGCAGCAATAACAAGAGGTGATGTTTTTGTAAAAGGCGCTGTTAAAGAACATATGACAAGTTTAATTTATAAATTAGAAGAAATGGGAGTTAATCTTGATTTTAATGAGAAAGGTGTACATGTCACTACAAATGAGAAACTTCAACCTGTAGATATTAAAACACTGCCTCATCCAGGTTTCCCTACAGATATGCAATCACAAATGATGGCATTATTATTAACCTCTGAAGGTCATAAAGTAGTGACTGAAACAGTATTTGAAAATAGATTTATGCATGTTGCAGAATTTAGAAGAATGAATGCTAATATTAATGTAGAAGGTAGAAGTGCTAAAATAGAAGGTAAAAGTCAACTACAAGGTGCTCAAGTAAAAGCTACGGATTTAAGAGCAGCCGCAGCTCTAATTTTGGCTGGTTTAGTAGCAGAAGGCACAACCCAAGTGACAGAACTTAAACACTTAGATCGTGGTTATGTTAATTTCCATGAAAAGTTAAAATCACTTGGTGCAGATATTAAAAGAGTGAATGATTAATTTTTAAATAGATTTGAGGTAATAATTATGGAAACAGTTTTTGATTATAATGAAATAAAAAAAATCATCCCTCATAGACAACCTTTTTTACTTATTGATCGTATTGTTGAATATGAAGAAGGAAAGCGTTGCGTAGGTTTAAAACAAGTTTCAGGTAATGAGTCATTTTTCCAAGGACATTTTCCTGATTATGCAGTTATGCCTGGTGTACTCATCACAGAAGCTTTAGCACAAACAGGTGCAGTAGCTATGTTAAATAGTGAAGAAAATAAAGGTAAAATTGCTTTATTTGCAGGTATTGATAAATGTAGATTTAAAAAGCAAGTTACACCAGGTGATACTTTAATGTTAGAGGTTGAAATTACAAAAATTAAAGGTCCTATTGGAAAAGGTATAGCAAAAGCTACTGTTGATGGACAACTTGCTTGTAGTTGTGAACTTACTTTTGCTATTCAAGATGCTTAATTAAAAATAGAGTAGTAGCGAAATAACTCATTTCGTTACTACTCTATTTTTATCTTTCAAATTTTTCTTCTTTTAATTTTGGCTTAGATTGCATCATTCTGTTGAATGTGGTTTTTAAATCTTCTCCTGATAATCCTTCATCAATAAGTTGTTCTAATAGAGTTTCTGCGTATACTTGTCGATGTGTATAAATATGACACTCGAAAATAATTGACATTTTTCCTTCAAATAGAGAAATATTTTTTATTGTTGCATCAAATAATGCTGGATCATTCGAAGGTCTAGTAATCACTACTCTTATATCTAATAATGTTTGTGATTCATAATATTTTTGCATTGTATCATAATGCGTATCTGAAATGACAATTTCTAGTAGCCAACCTGTACCACTATTTTCTTTATTTATAATTACACCATCATAAAGTTCAAATTCTGAAATCCTATTACTATCGCTTACTATTTGAAATCGAACTGCTTTAAAAGTCTTCATAATATTTCACCCATACTCTTAAAAATTTTTAAATTATATGATTATCGTTTTTTTGTTAAATAAGCTTCCTCATTTTTTACTATTTTTCTTAAATATATCAGATATTAATTCTAAAAAGGTAAAAAATCTGAAAAAATAGCTTTTTGACGTTATATTAAAATCTATTTAATATAACGATATAAGGAGGTGACACATGTTAAATAAGATAGTAATCGTAGGTCGTATGACTAAAAATGCGAAAATTTATGACAATGAGGAGGTGAAGATTGCAACGTTTAGTGTGGCTACTGAACGTAATTATAAAGATGAAAATGATGAAATAGCCAGTGATTATATATTTTGTAAAGCATTCGGTAAGATGGCTACCAATATTGAAAAATATACTTCTCAAGGGTCATTAGTAGGTATCACTGGTCAAATGCGTTCTCGTAAATATGAAAAGGAAAATCAAACTCATTTTGTAACCGAATTATATGTTGAAACAATTAAATTTATGTCCCCAAAGTTAAATAAAGAAATACTCTCAGATAGCTCACTTATTACAGACACTTATCCATTTGATAATCACGAATTAATTAATATAAACTAAAGCTCTCTATTTTTAATACTCCAACCCTTTCCAATTAATATAAATCTTTCAATTATACTCAAATATACTCAAGAGGTCGGTATAAATATGCCGACCTTTTTAATAATTTATAAGACAGTAGCTACAATTAATTCGTTAGATAATTTAAAAAAGCACGGTCCATTTTCTGAAATATTACAAAGTCATTACAATTGATTTTACTATTATATATACAATAAATACTGCTATTAAAGTTTTCGTAGCAAATATTTAATAAGAACTATTTACATATCTATGTAATTTTAATGTAAAAAAAGCACGTTTTTTTTTATTTCACTGTAACCTGTTAGGCCTTCTTAGATGTTAGAGTAGTACTCGTAAAATAATTAGAAAACAAATGACTTAGGAGGATTTTACTATTATGAAAAAGACAATTATTGCATCTTCATTAGCAGTAGGATTAGGATTAGTAGCAGGAAACGTAAGTCATGCTGATGCAAGTGAAAATCAAATTAATAAAGAAAAATTAGCTCAATTAGCGGAATCTAACGATCAATCATTAAATCAACATCCTATTCAAGAAGGATCATATAATTACCAATTTAATTTAAATGGTAAGACTTATCATTTTTGGTCAGATGGAACATATTTTAAATGGGAATATTATCCATCAAACGGTTTAACTGAAAATAGTACTAATCAAAACGTAGCTTCTACTCAAACAACACAAAATGTATCTTACCAAAATAATAATTATAATAACATAAATCAATCAGCTTCAACTTCAAATGTAAGTCAACACTATACAAATGAAGCTCAAACACAACAAGCACCAAAAACAACACAAACTAAACAAGCAACTCAAACACAACAAGCACCTGCTAATGCAACTACAAATCAACCTAAACAATCAACAAGCGGTTCATCAGTAAATGTAAATAGTCATTTACAACAAATCGCTCAACGTGAATCAGGTGGAGATATTCATGCAATCAACCCTTCTTCTGGTGCAGCAGGTAAATATCAATTCTTACAATCAACTTGGGATTCAGTAGCACCAGCACAATATAAAGGTGTATCACCAGCACAAGCACCTGAAAGTGTTCAAGATGCTGCGGCAGTAAAACTTTATAATACTGCAGGTCCATCTCAATGGGTTACAGCGTAAAACTTAATAAATAAATTAATAGTGCCTGGGACATTATGAGTTGTCTCAGGCCTTTTTAATATATTGACAATCGATGACTGATTAAAAAGAGTTTTGTACCATGCGTTGTTTATTATAGTTATAAAAGTTTGGGACATAAAGTTTCTGGATAAGTGAAAAAAGATAAATTCTATTGAAATAATATAGAACTTGTCTTTTTTATAAATTTTTGATTATTTTCAACTCGTTGGGTTGCTCGTCTTCTTATATCGAGTGCCATTAGTAGAGCGAGTTGAGTCATGTTATATTCTTTATATATAAGGAACCTTGTTAATTTAGTTTATTGATATTTATTAAATTATACGAAAGGGCCTTATTTTTTTTTAAGTATTTCAATGTAAAATTATATATAAACACAAAGTATTTTGGTGAGACTCTTGTGGGAACAGGACAAGCTAAAGACTACAGGATGAAGCTGTCATCTAAGAAAGCGAGCCAACAATACGTAGTATTGTAAATAAAGAAGTCAGTAAATGAATTTATAATAAACGCAATTACTGGCTATTTTGATAGGAATTATGTCCCGGTCTCTCATTAATTTTATTTCACATCTTTTTTTATTTGAATTATAACAATGGTTTTGTTATGGTTAAATTAATTGAAAACTACTAGGGGAGCCTTATAATATGGCTGAGATGAAGGATTCAGACCCTTATAACCTGATTTGGTTAATACCAACGTAGGAAAGTAGTAATACATATTCACTCATTCTATTTTTTGAATATTGACTACATTTCTACGTTGAAATGTAGTTTTTTTATTTAAGGAGGAATAGTTAATGAGTTTTTCAGATGAATTAAAACAAGCGTCAAAACCAATTATTGAGGAAATTTATAATGATGGTTTTATTCAAGATTTATTAAAAGGAAAATTATCAAAACAAGCAGTGCGCCAGTACTTACGTGCTGATGCTTCTTATTTAAAAGAATTTACTAATTTATATGCCTTACTTATTCCTAAAGCACCTAGTATGAAAGATGTAAAATTCTTAGTAGAGCAAATTGAATTTATGTTAGATGGCGAAGTAGAAGCCCACGAAATTTTAGCTGACTATATTAATGAATCATATGAAGAAATTGTAAAAGAAAAAGTATGGCCACCTAGTGGAGATCATTACATTAAACATATGTATTATCATGCGTATACACATGAAAATGCTGCATATACTATTGCTGCAATGGCACCATGTCCTTATGTATATGAAGTCATTGCCAAATGGGGTCTAGAAGATTCAAACCTTAATAGAGATGCACTTACTGCTAAGTGGTTTGATTTTTATAGTACAGAAATGGCTCCTTTAATTGAAGTGTTTGATCGTTTATTAAATGAACTAACGGAACATTGTACTGAAAATGAAAAAAGAGAAATTAAAGAAGCGTTTTTACAAAGTACTATCCACGAACGTCATTTCTTTAATATGGCCTATATTGATGAGAAATGGGATTTTGGAGGAAAAAATCATGAATAAACCTAAGATTGCATTAACAATTGCCGGTACTGATCCTTCCGGTGGTGCTGGAGTTATGGCAGATTTAAAATCATTCCATGCTTGTGGAGTATATGGAATGGCTACTATTACAAGTATTGTGGCTCAAAATACTAAAGGAGTTCAACATATTCATAATCTAGAAACTAGTTGGGTTAAAGAACAATTAGATAGTGTATTTGATGATGAATTACCTCATGCAATTAAGACTGGAATGATTGCTACACATGAAACGATGGAACTGATTCAAACGTATTTAAAAAAGCATAGCGATATTCCCTATGTTATCGATCCAGTTATGCTAGCTAAAAGTGGCGATTCCTTAATGGATGATGAAACAAAAAAACATCTTCAGGAAACGCTCTTACCATTAGCTGATGTCGTTACTCCTAACATTCCTGAAGCTGAAGAAATTACTGGTTTGAAAATTGATACTGAAAAAAATATTCGTAAAGCAGGTCACATATTTATAAATGAAATAGGAAGCAAAGGTGTCGTCATTAAAGGTGGTCATTCTGCTGATTTAAAAAATGCTAAAGACTTTTTATTTACTAAAGATGATGTCTATACATTTGAAGAGAAGCGATTTAATACGCCACATACTCATGGTACAGGTTGCACATTCTCAGCTGTTATCACAGCCGAACTCGCTAAAGGCAAAACAATTTATGAAGCTGTAAAAAAAGCTAAAAAATTTATTTCATTAAGTATTGAACATACACCTGAAATCGGTCAAGGACGTGGTCCGGTAAACCATTTCGCTTATATGAAGAAAGTTGGTTTAGACGATGAATAGTTTAGAAAAGATAAGACAAGAGAATCCACTAGTAGTCTGTTATACCAATGATGTAGTTAAAAATTTCACTGCGAATGGACTCTTGAGTATTGGTGCAAGTCCAGCAATGAGTGAAGCTCCAGAAGAAGCAGAAGAGTTCTATAAAGTAGCAGGGGCACTACTTATAAATATTGGGACATTAACTAAAGTAAATGAAAAAGATATTTTAAGAATCGGAAAAATTGCTAATAGACAAGGTACACCCATTGTATTTGATCCAGTTGCAGTAGGTGCATCAACATATCGTAAACAATTTTGTGAAACTTTTCTTTCTGAAATAAATGTTTCTGTAATTAAAGGAAATGCATCTGAAATTCTTACTCTAGTAGATTCAAATACTACAATGAAAGGCACTGATGGAGAAACAGACTTAGATGTAGTGACAATCGCTAAAAAAGCTTATGAAAAATATCAAACAGCAATTGTTATTACAGGTAGAGAAGATGTTATTATTCAAGATAATCAAATTGTCAAATTAACAAATGGTTCTCCATTACTTGCAAAAATCACAGGCGCTGGTTGTTTATTAGGCGGTTTAATTGCTGGATTTTTATTTAGAAATACACATCCATCATTACAAGTATTAGAAGAATCAGTAAGTTATTATAATATTGCCGCAGAGATTGCTGAAAAAAGCGAAAAGGTTAATGGACCTGGAACATTCTTACCTCAATTACTTGATGAAATGTATCAACTTAACTATGATACTTATAAACAATTTGTAAAACGTGAAGAGGTTTAAATATGTTTGATTCAAAAAGTTTACAAGTCTATTTTATATGTGGAACACAAGACATAATCGGTGATCAAAACATTAAAGATGTTTTAAAAGCAGCATTAGAATCAGGAGTTACTTTATTTCAATTTCGTGAAAAAGGGCCAAATGCTTTAGTAGGGGATGAAAAAGAAGCCTTAGCTAAGGAATTGAAAACACTTTGCCATGAGTATAAAGTACCTTTTTTAATTAATGATGATGTGGATTTAGCTGAAAAAATTGATGCAGATGGTATACACGTAGGTCAAGATGATGAAATGATTGCTTCTTTTGCTGAACGTTTTAAAAATAAAATTATAGGATTAAGTGTAGGTAACGTAAAAGAATATCAACAGTCAGATTTAGAACATGTAGATTACATAGGCGTGGGTCCAATGTACGAGACATCTTCAAAATCTGATGCAAGTGCTCCTGTAGGTCCTAAAATGATTTCAACACTTAAAAAATTCAATCCAAGTTTACCTATGGTTGCAATAGGAGGAATTACTGAAGATAATTGTGAACCTATAGCTAAAGAAGGAGCGGATGGTGTTTCAGTTATTTCAGTCATTACACACAGTAAAAATATTGACAAGACTGTTAATAAATTAAAGCACTATTTCAAATAAATATCTCTTTTTTTCATTTTTTGTTTTCTAGTACACTCTAACTATGATAAAATAATTTCTATGTGAATATATCAATAGAGGTGTAAAAATGAAGAAGAAAGCGCTACTACCTTTGTTATTAGGGGTAATGGTCTTTTTAGCTGGATGTGACTATTCCAAATCTAGTAATAGAAATGGATTTTTCTACAATACATTCGTTGAACCAATGTCTAAAATTTTACATTGGTTAGGCCATTCTGTTTTTCATGATGATTATGGTATTGCAATCATCGTTTTAGTATTAGTTATTCGTATTATCTTATTGCCTTTCATGCTGTCAAACTATAAAAATAGTCATATGATGCGTGAAAAAATGAAAATTGCTAAACCTGAAGTAGAAGGTGTACAAGAAAAAGTTAAACGAGCACGTAATCAAGAAGAAAAAATGGCTGCTAATCAGGAAATGATGGAAGTTTATAAAAAATATGACATCAATCCTATGAAAAGCGCTTTAGGTTGCTTACCTGTTTTAATTCAAATGCCTGTTGTTATGGGATTATATTTCGTATTGCGTTATCGTATTGGTGGCGGTATTACAGAACATCCACATTTCTTATGGTTTAATTTAGTACATCCTGATATTTGGATTACTATTATTGCAGGTGTGTTATACTTTATTCAAGCATGGGTATCAAGTAAACAAATGCCTGAAGAACAACGCCAAATGACTTATATGATGATGATTGTTTCACCAATTATGATTATTTGGATTTCATTAAGTTCAGCTTCAGCACTAGGTTTATATTGGTCTGTCAGTGCGGCATTCTTAATTATTCAAACATTCTTTGCAAATAAACATTATGAAAAAGTCGCAAAACAAGAAGTTGGACCCATGATTGAAGCATATAAAGAAAATAATTCAAATAAAAAAGGGAAAAATACGCAAGTAGTTTCTAAAAATAATAAAAAGAAAAAATAATATAAGGTTAATACGAGAACGAAAAAAGAGTAGGAAAAGATTATGTGAAATCTTTTCCTACTCTTTTTTTATTCAGCTACATGCCATTCATTATAAAATTGAGTTAAAAATGCTTTCATAAACTCATGGCGTTCTTTAGCTAATCGATATCCAGTTGGTGTATGCATTAAACTTTTTAATTTTAGCAATTTATCATAAAAGTGTCTAATGGCTGAAGGAGGTAGATTGACTATTTCATCTTCTGAAGGAACCGAACTATGAGGAGATTCTGTCCACATAAGCTCATTAAAATGACCGGAAAATTGAAAAGCTCTTGCTATGCCTATAGCTCCAATCGCATCTAAACGATCAGCATCTCTAACAATTTGTCCTTCAATTGAAAGTTGAATATCATCATTTTTACCATTACTGTAACTCAAATGTTTAATAATAAAAATGACATGTTTTTGAACAGTATCTTCCAATTCTATTTCTTTAAAAAATCGATTTAATTCTCTTAAAGCATGCTTTTTATCAGTCAATTTATTATCTATGACATCATGCAATAAAGCCGACAATACTATTGTAAGAAAATCACCTTGATGTTCCTGTTTGGCAATATACTTAGCTAACGATGTAACACGTTCAATATGTGCAATATCATGACCTGAGTAATCATTTTTATGGAATTGATACATATATTCTTTAGCTAATGAAATTTGTTGTTCTTGTTTCATAAACTACTCCTTTAAAATCATTTAACATGAAAAATCGCATGAATGAGTTTAAAGAATTGGGGATAATAATTGAGATATACCTTCTTTAAACTTAATCCAAGTACTACGTTGATTATATAATTCTTTAGTCAACTCATATGAGACCTTCATATCTTTAATAAATGCTTTTTTAAGTTGAAGAGAAATATCTTCATCATAAATGAATGCATTAACTTCAAAATTTAATGTAAAACTACGATTATCCATATTTGCTGTACCTACAGTAGCAATTTCATCATCGACAATAAGTGTTTTTGAATGTAGAAATCCATTATTATATTGATAAATTTTAACACCTGCATCTAATAAAGAAGCAGCATTTTTTAATGTAGCCCAATAAACAAAAGGATGATCAGGTTTACTTGGAATCATTAAATTAACTTCGACGCCCCCTAAAGCGGCAATTTTTATAGCATCAATAAAAGCTTGATCAGGAATGAAATAAGGTGATTGAATATAAATAGAATGTTTTGCAGACATAATCATCTTTAAATAGCCATATTTAATTTGTTCCCAGTCTTCATCAGGTCCACTTGAAGCAATTTGAACACCAATTTCGCCACCTGAATCTACGTCAGGAAAATATCTATCTTCATAGCTGATATTGCCACGTGTTGATTGTGAATTCCAATCTAAAATGAATCTTAACTCTAATGCATTGACAGAGTCACCTTCAAGTCTTAAATGAGTATCTCTCCAATAACCAAATTTTTTATCTTTACCAAGATACTCATCGCCAACATTAAAACCACCAACATAGCCAATCTTACCATCTATAATGACAATTTTTCGGTGATTACGATTATTCATTCTTAAATTAATTAAAGGTAATTTGGAAGGAAAGAAAGCTTCTGCGTATCCACCTTTGTCTTTAAACTGTTTCAAATCTTTCTTGCGTAATGTTCTTGAGCCCATATCATCATATAACATTTTAACTTCTATACCATCTTCAAGTCTGTCTTCGAGTGCCTTTAAAATACGACGTCCAAGACCATCACTTTTAAAAATATAGTATTGAATATGTATATAATCTTTAGCATTATTAATATCTTCAATTAAAGCGTCAAACTTAGCATGACCATCTGTAAAGATTTTTATACTGTTATCAGTAGTTAAAAATGCAGCATTATTATAGAGTAACATGTGTACCATTTCTTTAAACTTAACAATTTGATGATTACCTTTAGAAAAATCGTCTTTTTCAAGTGCATTTAACTGTTCATCAACAATCATAGCTAAACCTTTACGATCTTCTTTTTTTAATTTAAAAATATGATCGCGTTGTATTTGACGTCCTAATAATAAATATAAAATAAATCCTACTATAGGTAGAAATACAAGAACTAAAAGCCATGCCCAAATCGAGCCTGCACTACGACGTTCCATAAAGATAATGATAAATGCGAAAATAAAGTTTAATATAAAGGCAGTGATTAATATGATGTTAATAATTAAAGAAGAATATGAGAAGGATAATTGTACGATTTCTACCATATTAATAAATTGAACCTCCTAAATATTTTAAAATTAATGTACTAACAAATATTGTATCATGCACTATAATAAATACTATAATTAATTTTTAAAATTAAAATGTGTAATTGACGAAATAAAGAGTAGATTATACGATGATATAGAAGCTATAGAAAGGGTGAAATAGTTGGAAAGTCAAGATCATGCCCATCATTCTGAGCAAGTTAAATTAAATTTAAAATCTCGATTAAATAGAATAGAAGGACAAGTTAAAGCAATCAATCGAATGATTGATGAAAACGTATATTGTGATGATGTATTAACTCAAATAAGAGCAACACGTTCAGCACTTAATAGTGTTGCTACTAAATTACTAGAACATCACATGAAAAGCTGTATTATGGACAAAATAAATCAAGGGGCTGAAGAAGAAGCAATGGAAGAACTACTAGTGACATTTCAAAAACTAGTTAAAGATTAGTTAGGAGATGATAGTATGTTAAAAAGTAATACTATATTTGTAGATAATATTGAAACGGATGAACAAGCAAAAATATTAAAAGAACGGTTACTAAATATGATTGGTGTGAATACTGTATTAATCGATAGAGAAAGAAATAGTGTTAATATTGAATATGAAACACCTACTAATTTAAATAGTATTGAAAAAGAAATTTATGATGATGGATTTAAAGTATTATCTTAATAAAAATTTTAATGTGATTTAAATAATTTAAAATAATTTTCAAATATGGTAGTAAAGCATGACAAATTAGGGTAGTATAACCTTGAAGGTCAAAAAACGAGGTGAAATACCATGAATAAATCTGATAAGTTACAAAATGTAGTCAAATTATTATCCTCTTTAGGCGTAAATATAAAAAAAACAAAATCTCGTTTCGACATTATTAATACTTTGCCTACCACAAAAACGGTTACTCAAGAACTTAAATAATATTTAATTGAACAAAGGCCTGCGATATCAAATCATATCGCAGGCTTTTAAATTATTTTCAAGTTATTAACGTTTATACTAAGTCTCTTTTGATAATGGCTTTTGATGGTAATAAATAGAAAGTACAACACCAATACCTAGCATTAAACTCCATAATGCACTACCACCATAACTAATAAATGGTAACGGTATACCTGTAATAGGCAAGAGCTGAATCGTCATACCTATATTTTGTAAAATATGAAAGACGAGCAAAGAAATATAGCCAATTAAAAATATCTTATTAAATGATGACGTTGTTTTTATGGCTAAGCGAATAAGATGGAAAATTAAAGCTAGAAATATAAGAAGCAATATCACTGCACCAATAAATCCAATTTCTTCACCGATAACAGAAAAAATAAAATCGGTATGATTTTCTGGAATATAAACCTCGCCATGATTATAACCTTTACCAAATAATTGACCAGAACCTATCGCTTTTAGTGATTCAGTTAAATGGTAGCCATCTCCAGTGCTGTAAGCATATGGATTTAACCATGAGTTAATTCGCCCCATTTGATACATTTTGATATGTAATGCTTTCTCAATAAGAGAGGGTTTATATATAATGGCTAAAACAATACTGCTTCCTATTACTGCTATAGTTACAAAGATTGGAGCAAGAATACGCCATGTAATACTACTTACTAACATGATTCCAACAATAATGGCACACAGTACTAATGTAGTCCCTAAATCATTTTGAAGTAAGATTAACATCATAGGTATCAAAGATACACCAATGATTTTAAAAAATAAGATTAAATCAGTACGAAAAGATTTATTAAATGTAAATCGATTATGATTAGAAACGATTTTAGCCAAAGCAAGTATCAAAATAATCTTCATAAATTCTGAAGGTTGAATACTTATTGGGCCAAATGCATACCAACTTTTAGCACCATTAATAATAGGCGTAATAGGTGTTTCAGGAATAATTAATAAACCTAGTAATAAGATACAAAAGAAGATATACAGTATATATGTATTATTTTTTATTTTTTTTGGAGAGAAAATCATCACAATAAATGCTAGTATTGCTCCTAAAATATAATAAATAATTTGACGAATACCAAAATTGGCACTATATTGGCCGCCACCCATAGCAGAATTGATTGTAGTAACACTAATGATTGCTAAAATCGTTATTAATGCTATAAGTATCCAGTCAATTTTTCGAAGCCAATGTGTTGTAGGCTGTTGACGGGATGAATATTTCATAAAAAACTCCTTAAATTCTGTTGAATAGTATATATAGATTTTACATGACTTTATATGATTATGCTACAAAATAAAGAAGATGAAATAAAGTGGAAGCGGTTTAATCTAAAAAATAATAATGAATAATAAGGGACTTTTCTTTAATAAATAAACAATTTTTTATTTATTGGTAAATGCAAAAAACACTGATATTGTGATAATATTGACATTTAGAAAGAATAATCTAAATTACATAACGTTAATGAAAAGTGTAATTAACAACTTAAACTTAATACATTATAGTATTATAATTATGATGAGAAAAACAAAGGCGTAATCAAACATTACTTTATAAAATGCTTTTGTCATTATTTTTCTCGATGGAGGATATAAAACATGGTAAAAGAAAATATTTGTATCGTATATGGCGGTAAAAGTGCTGAGCATGATGTATCAATATTAACAGCACAAAATGTATTAAATGCGATTGATAAAGATAAGTATCTAGTAGATATTATATATATTACAAATGATGGTCAATGGAAGAAAAAAGAAAATATTACAAAAAATATTGAAACTGTTGAAGAATTACATTTAGAAGACACAGATTGTGGAGAAATTACACTACTTTTAAAAGAAAATGGAGAAGGTAATAAATATGATGCAATCTTCCCATTATTACATGGTCCAAATGGAGAAGATGGTACAATTCAAGGTTTATTTGAAGTGTTAGATTTACCGTATGTAGGAAACGGTGTATTAGCTGCATCAAGTTCGATGGATAAGTTAGTAATGAAACAATTGTTTGAACATCGCGGTTTACCACAATTACCATATATTAGTTTTTTAAGAAGTGAATATGAAAAATATGAAGGTAATATCATTAAACTCGTTAATGATAAATTAACATATCCAGTATTTGTAAAACCAGCTAACCTTGGATCAAGTGTTGGAATTAGTAAATGTAATAATGAAGATGAACTTAAAAAAGGTATTGAAGAAGCATTTCGATTTGATCGTAAGTTAGTGATTGAACAAGGTATCAATGCGCGTGAAGTTGAAGTCGCAGTTTTAGGTAATGACTATCCTGAAACAACATGTCCTGGAGAAGTTATTAAAGATGTTCAATTCTATGACTATAAGTCAAAATATAAAGACGGTAAAATTAGTTTACAAATTCCAGCTGATTTAGATGAAGATGTTCAAATGACTTTACGTAATATGGCATTAGAAGCATTTAAAGCTACAGATTGTTCTGGATTAGTACGTGCTGATTTCTTTGTGACAGAAGATAATCAAATCTACATTAATGAAACAAACGCGATGCCTGGTTTTACAGCATTTAGTATGTATCCAAGTTTATGGGAAAATATGGGATTATCATACACTGATTTAATCACTAAATTAATCGATTTAGCTAAAGAACGTTATGAAGATAAAAAGAAAAATAAATATACTATCGATTAAGCGAGGGGCCTAAGTATGATTGAAGTTTCATTAAAACAAATTCAAAGTTGGATATCTTGTGATATTGAAGAAGCATATTTAGAACATCAAATTAAAGGAGTCACTATCGATTCTCGTCAAGTAGAAAAAGATATGTTATTTATTCCGTTTAAAGGAGAAAATGTAGATGGGCATCGATTTGTAGAACAAGTTCTCAAAGATGGCGCTGGTGCTTCATTTTATGAAAAAGGACACGACATTAGCGATTCAATTCAAGGGCCTATCATATGGGTAGATGATACATTAATAGCTTTACAGCAATTAGCTAAAGCGTACTTAAAACATGTTAACCCCAAAGTTATTGGAGTGACGGGCTCTAATGGTAAAACAACAACTAAAGATATGATTGAAAGTGTTTTACATACGGAATTTAGAGTTAAAAAAACACAAGGTAACTATAACAATGAAATTGGATTACCTTTAACCATTCTTCAATTGGACGAAGACACTGAAATTTCTATTTTGGAAATGGGTATGTCAGGATTCCATGAAATTGAATTGTTATCTAAAATTGCAGAACCTGATATTGCGGTTATAACTAATATTGGTGAATCTCATATGCAGGATTTAGGTTCTAGAGAAGGTATTGCCAAAGCAAAATTCGAAATTACTATAGGACTTAAATCTGGGGGTACCTTCATATATGATGGAGATGAGCCACTTCTAAAACCACATATTGAAAAAGTAAATAATACTAAACTGTTAAGTGTCGGTTTAAATCAAGATAATGCATTAGTATGTAAAGTTGAAGATAGTAAAAGTGATGGCATAGCATTTATGATAAATAATAGCGAACATTATGAATTACCCATTTTAGGTATTCACAATATGAAAAATGCTACTATCGCTATTGCAATTGGACACGAACTTGGTTTAGATTATGAAACGATTCAAACAAATATAAGAAATGTACAACTTACAGGTATGCGAATGGAACGACATGTTACTGATGATCAAATTACTGTTATAAATGATGCTTATAATGCAAGTCCAACAAGTATGAAAGCTGCTATTGATACATTAAGTCATATGAATGGACGTAAAATTATTGTACTCGCTGATTCTTTAGAGTTGGGTGAAAATAGTCAATATATGCATGAAGATGTAGGTGCTTATATGGAAAATAAAGGTATTCATACATTACTGACTTATGGTAATGATGCTAAGTTTATTAGTAATACAGGCGGACAGTTTGTGGAAGATGTAGCTTATTTTTCAGATAAAAATGAACTGACTAATTACTTAAAGTCTATATTGCAACCTAATGATAAAGTGTTAGTTAAAGGGTCACGTGGAAATAAACTTGAAGAAGTAGTAAATGCTTTAATTTAATTATTTATAATAGTTGAGAGTTGCTTAGAAATGAAAGGTTTCAAAGCAACTTCTTTTTATTATTTTAATAGAACGAAGATCCTACTTAAAAGCGTTATTTACTACAGATATAAAAATTGCTTTATTGCTATAACTATTTTTAGGTGGTACTATATAGAAGTTGACGTAATAAGCAGACCTTATATACAAAAACGTATATTGATAAATAAAAGAATTAAAAGGAGAATTATATTGCAAAATTTTAAAGAATTAGGGATTTCGGATAAAACGGTAAAAACCCTAGAAGAAATGGGTTTTAAAGAACCAACACCAATCCAAAAAGAAAGTATCCCTTATACATTAGAAGGAAAAGATATCCTTGGACAAGCTCAGACAGGCACGGGTAAAACGGGAGCTTTTGGGATTCCTTTAATCGAAAAAGTTGTTGGAAAATCAGGTGTTCAAGCTTTAATTTTAGCGCCTACAAGAGAATTAGCAATGCAAGTTGCCGAACAATTACGCGAATTTAGTCGTGGACAAAATATTCAAGTTGTTACTGTCTTTGGTGGTATGCCAATTGATAGACAAATTAAAGCGTTAAAACGAGGACCTCAAATTGTAGTGGGGACGCCAGGACGTGTTATCGATCATTTAAATCGTCGTACATTAAAAACGAATGATATTCATACTTTAATTTTAGATGAAGCGGATGAAATGATGAATATGGGCTTCATTGATGATATGAGATTTATTATGGATAAAATCCCTTCTGAACAACGACAAACAATGCTGTTTTCAGCGACAATGCCTAAAGCTATTCAGACATTAGTACAGCAATTTATGAAATCACCACAAATTGTTAAAACGATGAATAATGAAATGTCGGATCCTCAAATCGATGAATACTATACAATTGTTAAGGAATTAGAAAAATTTGATACATTTACTAATTTTTTAGATGTACATCAACCTGAGTTAGCTATTGTATTTGGTAGAACAAAACGTCGTGTGGATGAATTAACAAGTGCATTGCTAACTAAAGGCTACAAAGCAGAAGGATTACACGGAGATATTACCCAAGCTAAACGTTTAGAAGTACTAAAAAAATTCAAAAACGATCAAATTGATATATTAGTTGCCACAGATGTTGCAGCTCGTGGTCTTGATATTTCAGGTGTAAGTCATGTATATAACTTTGATATACCTCAAGATACTGAAAGTTATACACATAGAATTGGACGTACAGGTCGTGCAGGCAAAGAAGGTATTGCTGTCACTTTTGTTAATCCAATTGAAATGGATTATATTCGTCAAATTGAAGAAGTTAATGGCAGACGAATGAAAGCTTTAAGACCACCTCATCGTAAAGAAGTGCTTAAAGCACGTGAAGAAGACATCAAAGACAAAGTTAAAAACTGGTTGTCACGTGAGAGTGAAGATCGTTTAAAACGTATCTCTAATGAATTATTAGAAGAATATGATAGCACTGAATTAGTAGCTTCATTATTACAAGAACTTGTAGAAGCAAATGATGAAGTTGAAGTTCAATTAACTTTCGAAAAACCACTTGCAAGAAAGAGTCGTAATAATAAAGGCAATCAGTCAAGACGTGGCGGTAAACGAAATAATAAATTTGATAACAAAAATAAACGATCAAAAGGCAATTTCAATAAGAAAAAAGGTAAAAAGCAAGATCGTCGAGATAGACAAGATAAAAGAAAAACGTCTATCAAAGGTCGTACGTTTGCTGATTTACAAAAATAGGTGTTATTTATAAGATTAAATATTTATGATTGAGAATGGCATAGAATTCATTTTCACCTCAGTCATCAATCACTAATATCAAAAAATCCTTAGACATTTGATAGTGTCTAAGGATTTTTTGATTATAAGTACTTATTAAATAATAATTAATTTTACAGATGCCTATACTAACTAATAATGTTTTAAAGAAAAAAATAATTGAATGTATTTAAATATATGGTATTTTAGTTTTGATATTTACATTAATATGAGTTAAATTAATGCAAAAAAATAGTATGATATAATATAAAAAAAATTGGTAAGGAGTTTATTTGTGCAATTACATCGCTCTTTTCATAAAAGTCCTAAATCTGCATTTTTATATCATTGGTTAGTAAGTGGAGTCACGTTTCTGATAGAGATCATTATTTTAGGTGGTTTGTTTTATTGTTCGAAAGCATTTCACTGGCCACATTTTACTTTGTATATTCTACTTGTATTAACTGTTTTTTCTCTTATTCGTTTCATCTTCGATCCTATCATTAGATATTATTATAGATTTTATAATATAGAAAATAATAATGTAGAAATTTTGAATGCTTTTATTTTTAAAAGCTATAAAACAACAAAAATTAAAAGGTTACAACTTTTAAAGGTTAAAACAAATCCGCTATTGAAAAAGTTTAATCTTAAGAGAGTCATTGTTGTGACTGCAGGTCATGAACTCACAACACCTGTTGTTTCTAATAAAGAAGCAGAACGATTAATATTACATATCTTATCACAAATGCGAGGTAGTAATGATGATATTTAAGCCTCAAAAATTACATCCGATTTCTTATTTCACGGGTCTAATAGATGTTATAAAGCAAAACATTTTTGTTATTATCGTGTTTATTGGATTTAATATATGGAATTTTGATTTTACAAATATTAGACATTATATTGGACCAGGTATCTTTTTATTGATTATTCTTTTTTCTATGATTAATCAATTTCAAAAAGTACGTCTAACGCGTTATTGGATAGAAAATGATCAATTTATAGTCACATCTGGATGGTTAAATAAAAAACGCAAAGAATTAAATTTGAATCGAATTCAATCCTTAGATACCACACAAGGACTGATTAATCAATTAGTAGGTGGCGTACGATTACAAATTAAAACGCCGAGTGATGGTATTGAACTTGAAACGATTTCGAAACAACAAAGTGAATTGATTGAACGTACAATTAAAAAAAGGCAACTTCAGTTAGACAGTCAAGAAATAGAGGATTATAATAAGCCTAATAATAGCGAACAAGAATTAATATCTGAAGATAGTAGTAATAATAAAGTAATATTTAAAATGTCTAATAAACTATTGATTTTTATGGCATTGACAAGTGGCGTGATAGGTGTAGCATTCGCCACTATTTCCCCCATTATAGGTGCATTTGAAGATATTATCCCATGGGAAAAATGGACGTCTCGTCTTTTTCAATGGATACAGTCAGTTACGTTTTTAGTGACTATTATTATATTGATTGTACTTATATTTTGTTATGTTATAGGTACTCTAATTGTTGTTCTTCGTTATTATAACTATACAATCACACAACGTGATAATGAGTTGAAAATTACTTACGGATTACTAAATGTAAAAAATATAACAGTACCCACCGAACGATTACAAGCTGTTGTAGAAAAACAGTCATTTATTAGAAAGTTATTTGGATATACCTCTATATACTTTATTATTACAAGTGATTTAGAAGTTAAATCTAATGAAGATGTAAGTGAAAACGGAAAAATTATGATTCTTCCATTTATTAATAAAAAAGAGGCTTATTCTATTATTAGAAAATTAGTTCCTGAAATGCAATTTAACTCTATTACTGAAAATGTGCCAAAACGAGGGTATCATCGCCACTTTTTTATACCTAGTATCATATTGATTCTTGGTGCAAGTATAGGTGCCTATTATTGGAGTATGTGGAGCTATGTTTTAGCGTTGATAATTATTATTTTTATGGTAATTCATGCGTATTTGTACATATCTATTTCTGGATTATGCAATAGAAAAAATGAAATAGTACTTCGCCAAGTAAGTATAATGAATATTAACTCTTATTACTTTAAAAAGGATAAAATTATTGGTATGAATGTTAATCAAAATCCATTGTTAGAAAAGAGCCATTTAGCGCATTTACATTTTATAATAGCTAAGGGTGCAGTAAGTGAAGATATTAAGCTTAAATATGCTTCTGAAAAACAGGTGCAATTATATATAGGTACCTATTTAGGAGGTTCTGACTATTGAGTGAGTATAGTTTTATGAATACAAGCGGTTTAAAGGTGATGAGAATCGCATCAATGATAGGACTCATTATTATTAGTGTTATTTTATTTCTACTCAATGTTATAGATTCTTATTTTACGCATATATCAAAACTTTCAATTAACATAGTGATTTCTATAGTAATTATATTGCTGTATATCATATTATTTATTATTATTATACCGCTTTTGAGATATCATTATTTTCGTTATTACTACGACGAAAATGATATTTATATTAGAAAAGGGATGATTGCTGTTGAAACAGTCATTATTCCATTTTATAGAATACAAAATATAGAGGTCATAGAAGGATTTATAATGAGAAAATATAAGTTAGCGCATCTTCATTTATCTACTGCAGGTGGAGGATACAATATAGAGCTAATTACAAAAAAAGAAGCGAATGATTTGAAACAAATGATTCAAAATAAAAAAAAGACCTATATGAACTAAAGCGTATAATGAAGTGAGGTATTAATATGATACATGGTATTGGTATTGATTTAATTGAAATTGACCGAATAAAAGACGTGTATATTAAACAGAAGGATAAACTAATACAGAGAATACTAACAGAGCAAGAACAACAAAAATTTAATTCTTTTAAAAATGACAAAAGAAAATTCGAGTTTTTAGCTGGACGGTTTGCAACTAAAGAAGCATTTAGTAAAGCATTAGGAACAGGATTAGGAAAAACGGTATCATTTAATGATATTGATTGTTATAACGATGAAAAGGGTAAACCTTGCATCGAATATCCTGGTTTTGTTGTTCATGTCTCGATTACGCATACACAACATTACGCAATGAGTGAAGTAATATTAGAAAAATAAATCATATCAATTTTTTATAAGTTTAAATAAGGAGGGCTTCATATGTCAGATGTTGCTTATAGACCGACATATTTAAATGTAGATCTTGATGCCATTATATACAATTATAATATTTTTAAAACACTTCAAAGTGATAAGTTAGTGATTCCTGTAATTAAAGCGAATGGGTATGGATTAGGAAGTGTAAAAATAGCAGAAATTTTAGAAAATAATGGGGCTCAATTTTTTGCAGTTGCTACTTTAGATGAAGCTATTGAATTACGCTTACATAATATAAATGCTAAATTATTAGTTTTAGGTGCGATATCACCGAAAGATATAAATAAAGCGATTCAATATGACATTACCTTAACTGTGCCCTCACAGTTTTGGTTAGAACGAGCGATTCAGTATATAGAAGATAACTCAGATCATGTATATCTTCACGTGAAATTAGATACCGGAATGGGAAGACTAGGAATTAAAACGCTTGAAGAGTATCAGTTAGTCATTAATCTTATTAAAGAACATCCAACTCTTATTTTTGATGGCGTCTTTACTCACTTTGCCAATGCAGATGAACCTAGTGATTCAATGAAACAACAATATGCATTTTTTGAAGACCTTGTAACTAAAGCAGAGCAACCAAAATATATACATGCTCAAAACTCAGCGGGCGCTTTATTAGCAAATTGTAAATTATGTAATGCGTTAAGACTTGGAATTTCACTATATGGTTATTATCCTTCCGAATATGTTAGAAAGAAAATAGATGTTCAATTAAAACCAAGTGCTAAATTATTGACTCAAGTCGTTCAAACTAAATATTTAAATCCGGGAGACTCTGTAAGCTATGGAAGTACATTCACTGCAACCGAAAAAATGAAAATAGCGATTTTACCAATTGGATATGCAGATGGTTTCTTAAGATCTATGCAAGGATTTGACGTAAATGTCAATCATCATCAATGTACAATTATTGGAAGAGTATGTATGGATCAATTGATTATTAGTGTACCTGAGGATGTGAAAGAAGGAGATAAGGTTATTTTAATAGATAACAATTTAAATTCTCCACAAGCAGTAGAAGCATTAGCTATAAAACAAAATACAATTAATTATGAAGTTTTATGTAATTTAGGTCGTAGACTTCCAAGAATATATTATTTAAATAAAAAATTTGAAGTTACAAATGAATTATTAAATTAGTATAGTCACTTGTTACAAAATTTGTTATTATAAAATTAAATTAAAGTTTATAATGTCTTATTTGTATCAATTGGAGGTTCAGTGTATGTTAACTTTTAATCAGAATAGAAGCTACAGTCTTGAACAATCATTAAAAGAGGGCTATGTCCAAATGGCCGATTTAAACCTCTCCCTAGCAACTGAAGCATTTCCATTAGAATGTGAAGCTTGTGATTGTAACGAATCATATCTTACATCTAATTATAAAAGTGAATGATTAGAAGAGGCGATGTATATTTAGCTGATTTATCACCAGTTCAAGGGTCTGAACAAGGGGGAGTAAGACCCGTAGTTATCATTCAAAATGATACTGGTAATAAATATAGTCCTACAGTAATCGTAGCTGCGATTACTGGTAGGATTAATAAAGCGAAAATACCAACACATGTAGAAATAGAAAAGAAAAAATATCGTTTAGATAAAGATTCAGTTATTCTTCTCGAACAAATACGAACATTAGATAAAAAAAGATTGAAAGAGAAAGTTACATATTTATCAGAAGATAAAATGAAAGAAGTTGACGATGCATTGGATATCAGTTTAGGCTTACACGATGTTCGTTCTCAAAAAAATTAGTGTTTTATATGTATAAATCAAAAAAATACAAAATAAACTTTTAAAATAAATCAATTGTACTTTTAAATGATTTTAATTAGATTAAATTTAGTTAGACACAGTAATACGATTGAGTAAGTTTATGACTATTTAGAGATGTCGCAGCAGTTAACTGTATTGAAAATGTTTAAATCAAGTTTTCAATTTCAATTAACCTTGCGGGGGTGAGACAGTGTATTTACAAAAAATGCTGTCTCGCTCCCTTTTTAAGTAGAACAGTTATTTTAGAATAATATTTATTTCGTATTAATATAAATTATTAAAATATTGGATTGTCAGACAATATTAGAAAAATGTTTAATCAGCTATGAAGTAAGGAGGCAAAGATTCGTGGAAGAATTTAAAAAAAACTATAAGCAACTTATAGATGAGAGCTTAGTTACTAAAAATAGAGAACAATTTTTAAAGAAGTGTGACGAATTCACTGAAGAAGTAATTAAAAAGGATATTCTACCAGAGGATATTGTTGATTTACATAAAACGTATATTACTTCTCTAAATTTAAACAAAACTCAAATTATAGATACATTGGATGTACTAAAAGAAGTAGTAAAAGGTTTTGGATATAGCTATAGAGATTATCAAAATTTAGTTGATAAAATGCAATTCCACGATAAAGAAATTGACTTAGCTTCTAGACTTCAACAAACGATGTTAAAAACAGATATTCCACAATTTGACAGTATACAAATAGGTGTTATTTCAGTAGCTGCTCAGAAAGTAAGCGGAGATTATTTTAATTTAATTGATCATAAAGATGGTACCATGAGTTTTGCTGTGGCAGATGTTATTGGAAAAGGGATTCCAGCTGCATTAGCGATGAGTATGATTAAATTTGGAATGGACTCTTATGGACATTCACAATTACCAAGTGATGGTTTAAAGCGACTTAATCGTGTAGTAGAAAAAAATGTTAATCAAAATATGTTTGTTACGATGTTTTATGGATTATATGAAGAAATGAATCACTTACTGTATTGTAGTTCAGCTGGTCATGAACCTGGATATATTTATAGAGCTGAAACCGAAACATTTGAAGAAATTGAAGTTCGAGGAAGAGTGCTAGGTGTTAGTCAACATACACGTTATAGCCAACAAGAAATTCCAATTTATTTAGATGATTTAATTATTATTTTAACTGATGGTGTAACAGAAGCTAGAAATAAAGAAGGAGAATTTATCGCAAAAGATACTATTTTAAATTTGATTAGAAAATATAAACACATGCACCCCCAAGATATTGTTCAAATCTTATATGAAGCTATTTTGAAAATACAAAATACTCAAAAAAGAGATGACATGACAATTTTAATAATAAAAAGAGTGAATTAATTATTTAATATTTTGATTATATTATAATTATAATGGGTATAGTTGCTATAGTATACATATTGAAAAAGATTAGGAGTGTAATTAAATGAATCTTAATGTAGAAACGATAACCCATGATGATTATTATGAAGTTATTGTTGGTGGAGAATTAGACGTATATACAGTGCCTGAGTTAGAAGAAGTACTTGTGCCTATGCGCCAAGAAGGAACTCATGACATTCATGTGAATTTAGCAAATGTAAGTTATATGGACTCAACAGGGTTAGGTTTATTCGTAGGTACATTAAAAGCTTTAAATCAAAATGATAAAGAATTATATATTTTAGGTGTAACAGATAGAATTAGTAGATTATTTGATATTACTGGTTTAAAAGATTTAATGCATGTTAATGAAGGAACGGAGGTAGAGTAACTTGTCACTCAAAAATGATTATATTGAAATGAAGTTGCCTGCCTCAGCAGAATATGTAAGTTTAATCCGTCTAACATTGTCAGGAGTCTTTACAAGAGCAGGAGCTTCATACGATGATATTGAGGATTCAAAAATAGCAGTAAGTGAAGCAGTAACAAATGCAGTAAAACATGCATATAAACATAGTGAACAAAATGGTATGATTAATATTTGTTTTGAATTATTCGATGATAAAATTAAAATTATTATTTCAGATCAAGGTGAAAGTTTTGATTATGAATCTACAAAATCGAAATTAGGACCTTATCAAGAAAACGAAAATATCGATTTCTTACGTGAAGGTGGTTTAGGACTATTTTTAATTGAATCATTAATGGATGAAGTAAAAGTTTCAAAAGAGTCTGGTGTAACAATCAGTATGATTAAGTATATAAAAAAAGAGCAGGTGCCAAATAATGACGAAAGAGTCGAAATCAGTTAATGAAATATCACCTGAACAAATTAACCAATGGATTAAAGAACACCAAGACAATATAAATCCTCATGCGCAAGACAAACTAGTCAAACATTATCGTAAACTAATTGAGTCTTTAGCATATAAATATTCAAAAGGACAATCACATCATGAAGATTTAGTTCAAGTGGGTATGGTTGGTTTAATAGGTGCTATTAACAGATTTGATATATCTTTCGATCGCAAATTTGAAGCATTCTTAGTGCCAACTGTTATTGGTGAGATTAAAAGATATCTAAGAGATAAAACGTGGAGCGTTCATGTTCCTAGAAGAATTAAAGAAATTGGCCCGAGGATAAAAAAAGTGGGCGATGAACTTACGAATGAACTTGGCCGTTCTCCTTCAATTTTGGAGATTGCGAATCGTTTAGAAGTAAGTGAAGAAGAAGTATTAGAAGCAATGGAAATGGGTCAAAGTTATAATGCACTAAGTGTGGATCATTCAATTGAAGCAGATAAAGATGGCTCAACAGTAACATTGCTAGATATTATGGGACAGCAAGATGACAACTACGATCTTACTGAAAAAAGAATGATACTTGAACGCATTTTACCTATCTTATCTGACAGAGAAAGAGAAATTATTCAATGTACGTTTATTGAAGGATTAAGTCAAAAGGAAACTGGTGAACGTATTGGACTTAGTCAAATGCATGTCTCTAGATTACAACGAACAGCAATACGAAAACTACAACAAGCTGCCAAGCAATAAAATTAAGGAGCGAACAATGAGTTCATATTGAATTCTATGTCGCTCCTTTTATTATTAGAACATGTATTGTAAAAATAAAGATATGTTAAAATTAAAAAGAATTTATTAAAAAAGTGTGGTTATAACGTGGAAAAAATATTAATTAAAGATATTGTAAAAAAATATCAATTTTTAGAGAAACAAGTCATAGCTGTATTAAATTTATTAGACGAAAATAACACAGTACCGTTTATAGCAAGATATAGAAAAGAAGCAACTGGCGGTTTAGATGAAGTTCAAATTAAACAGATATCTGATGAATATCAATATGCAGCGCATCTTCAAAAACGTAAAGAAGAAGTTATACATAATATTGAGCAACAAGGTTTACTTACTGACGAATTAAAAAAAGATATTCTTCAGCAAACAAAATTACAAAGGGTTGAAGATTTATATCGTCCTTTTAAACAAAAAAAGAAAACGAGAGCAACTGAAGCAAAACGAAAAGGATTAGAACCATTCGCTCGTTTCTTAATAAAAGGACAAAATAATGATGTGAATGAAGAAGCAAAAAAATATCTAAGTGATGAAGTTAAAACAGTAGCCGAGGCAATTCAAGGTGCTCAAGATATTATTGCTGAACATATTTCAGATAATCCTAAGTATCGACAACGTTTACTTAAAGATGTTTATCGTCAAGGAAATATTGTAACAAAGAAGAAAAAACAAGCAAATGATGAAAAAGAGATATTTAGTATGTATTACGATTATTCAGAGCCTATAAAAAAAATAGCTAATCATCGAATTTTAGCAATGAATCGTGGAGAGAAAGAAAAAGTATTATCAATTAAAATTGAATTCGACACTACTTCAATAGAAACATTCATACAATCGAAAGAAGTAAAAAAAGCATATCAACTAGTTGAATATATTGAACCTGCAATTAAAGACAGTTTAAAACGTTTAATTATGCCTTCAATTGAAAGAGAAATTCGTAATGATTTAACTGAAAGGTCAGAGAATCAAGCTATAGAAGTGTTTAGTGAAAATTTAAAACATTTATTATTGCAACCTCCTATGAAAGGTAAACAAATTTTAGGTGTCGATCCGGCATTTAGAACTGGATGCAAATTAGCTGTCATAAATCCTTTTGGAACGTTTATTGCTAAAAGTGTCATATATCCTCATCCTCCAAAGTCAAAAATAGAATTAGCAGAAAAAGAATTAGTTAGAATGATAACTGAATATAGTGTTGAATTAATTGCAATTGGTAATGGTACAGCAAGTCGTGAAACAGAACAATTTGTTGCAAGTGTCATAAAAAAATATCAACTAAATATTCAATTCATTATCGTCAATGAAGCGGGGGCTTCTGTATATTCTGCTTCTGAAATAGCAAGAAATGAATTTCCGGAATTTCAAGTTGAAGAACGTAGTGCAGTATCTATAGGTAGACGTGTGCAAGATCCACTTAGTGAATTAGTAAAAATTGATCCTAAATCTATTGGAGTAGGACAATATCAACATGATGTAAACCAAAAAGAACTTGAACAAGCTCTAACATTTGTTGTAGAAACAGCAGTTAACCAAGTAGGTGTAGATGTGAATATAGCTTCCAAATCTTTACTGCAATATGTTTCTGGATTATCAAGTACTATTGCTCAAAACATTATTGATTATCGAGAAAACAATGGAGCCATAAAACATCATTCTGAGATAAGCAAAGTAAAACGTTTAGGTAGTAAAACTTTTGAACAAAGTATTGGATTTTTAAGAATCGTTAATGGTAAAGAGCCATTAGATAATACATCTATACATCCAGAAAGTTATCAAGCAACTTATCAGCTTTTAGAAAGTTTACAACTATCAATTAATGACTTAGGTTCAGATAAACTTAAACAAACACTTAATAATATTAATATTGAAGAAAAAGCAAAGGAAATTGGGATAGGCATACTAACACTAGAAGATATTATAAAATCCCTTAAAGCGCCGAATCGTGATCCACGTGATAGCTATGAAACACCTCAATTAAAATCTGATGTATTGTCAATTGAAGACTTAGTTGAAGGAATGAAATTAAGTGGAACGGTTAGAAATGTAGTAGATTTCGGAGCATTTGTAGATATAGGTGTTAAACAAGATGGGTTAGTTCATATTTCAAAACTATCAAAAAAATACGTTAAAAATCCTATGGATATCATTAGTGTAGGAGATATAGTTGATGTTTGGATTTTAAATATTGATAAAAATAAAGAAAAAGTATCATTGACTATGATTAATCCTAATGAATAATGATATGCTTCAAAAACTAGTAGAAACCATTTCACTTGAATATTTTAAACTACCTTTTAAACATGAAGCTTATTTTAATTCTCGATTACGGACAACAGGTGGTAGATATATACTATCTACGCATCATATTGAGATTAATCCAAAACAATTTTCTAATTTTGGAAAAGATGCTTTAGTTGATATTATAAAGCACGAACTATGTCATTATCATTTACACTTATTGGGAAAAGGCTATCAACATAAAGATCGTGACTTTAAAATATTAAGTAATAAGGTTCAAGCACCAAGATTCTGTCAGCCGATTCAAAGCTATGAAGAAAGAGCTAATTATATATATCAATGCTGTAAATGTAAGACAACGTATTTAAGAATTAGAAAAGTGAATATTAATACGATGAGATGTGGTAAATGTGGAAGTAAACTTGAATTAAAGATGGATTTATAAATACGTTAAAAATATAAATTGCAATACATTACTAAATCTAATATAACAAAGTGACGTTAAAAACCTACAGTCTATAGTATTGTAGGTTTTTAATTTTTTTAATAAAAACTATTGACATATACAAGAAATGTATGTAATATAGTTATCGTTGCATTTATAAATGACGTAAACATTAAAAGATAGTAAATTTATTTAAAATATTATTAAAAAATTATTGACTTTTTATTACAAATCATTTACAATAAATAATGTTCTCGATAATAAAAGTTATTGCGTTTTGCCAGCGGTCGTGGCGGAATGGCAGACGCGCTAGGTTGAGGGCCTAGTGGGAGAAATCCCGTGGAGGTTCAAGTCCTCTCGGCCGCATCAAATCAATTATTATACACTGCGGGTGTAGTTTAATGGCAAAACCTCAGCCTTCCAAGCTGATGTTGTGGGTTCGATTCCCATCACCCGCTCCATTATAGATTTAATAGATTTAAATGAACATTGAAAACTGAATGACAATATGTCAACGTTAATTCCAATAAAGTAACTTAAATGTTACAAACACTATT
>NZ_JBXWKZ010000013.1:0-59894 GCF_058191515.1 Staphylococcus sp. CoH_129_LAB_1
CTCCGCATGATTCATTTTAATATGAATTCAACGAAAGTGTTTTTATATCATTCCCACTAATTGGGGTCAGTCCACTTTGAACTAAACTTTTTTTATTTGTTTTTATTTTATCCCATTAACTGTAGTTTTTAATAATCGTAAAGCTTGAACTGTATAATGTCTTATTTGAATTCCCATTTTAAAGTCTGTATATGTGTTTGGCATTTCGATAAATGTATTAAACATGGCCGTTACGTGATGATGATTAAATACATCAAATTTATCATTAGTAGCACAAATTGCAATAGAAGGTTTGTGATGTTTTTCTGTAAGTTCTGCAATAGTCAGTGTGGTTGTTTCAAGAATACGATCTTCTTCTTTTAAACCTTCTCCAAAGATAATTAAATCAGCTTGAGATACTAACTCATCTAAATGTGTAATTTGATTTACTAGTTCATGGCTTGTTAAAATCTCTGAATTGTATAACGCTTGTAACATCGCAGCTATACCACCACCAGCGCCTCCTCGTTTAATCGGTCCTAAAGCTATATGCAACTCATTTTTTATAATCTCGTTTAAATACCAAAGTAAATTATCAATTTCTGCCGCTTTTTCGTGAGAAATTTGATGATTATAGCTTAATTTCATAATTTCACTATTTTTTCCATACAACTTACTAGAAAAATCTGTCATCACTTGTAATCTGACATTTTTCAATGTATTAGGTAGACCAGAGATATCAATATGACGAATGAACTTAATTATTTGTGCGCCTTCTCGTGCATCAAGTTCTCTATTTTCATCATCATAAAACTTAGCACCTAACGCTTGTAGCATTCCTACGCCTCCATCAAAACTATCCATACCGCCTAAAGATATAATAATATGCTGTGTATCCCTAGTTAATGCATCTAAAATGACTTCTCCTAATCCAAAACTAGTACGCTGTTCGATGGGCTTATTACCTTTTGAAAATAGATTACTTTCAATGATGACAGTACCCTCTTCAGTTTGTCCATATGTAGTTTCAATTTCATTCATATCAGCATCATGAACATTCACTGTATATTTTGTACCTGATTGCCATAGAAATACTGAATTTAATAATTCATGACGTCCATTAAATAAAGGAACCTGTACAATATCAGCAAGTTCAATTTGACTTGCTACAGCTTCTTCTACATAACGATTCGCTTGATAACTCGAAATAATACCGTTAAATTCATCCATGGCCACTAAAATTTTCATTATGTCCTCACCTCATGCCATTTTCTATCTTTCTTAAATTCATACGTTATAACTTCACTCTCACATTATACATATGTTAATCTCATATTTCATTTTTTATAATTTATCATAATAAAAGGAATTTAAAGTAATAAAGTTGTAGATATAATAAAGAGCTGGTAACATAAAATGTACCAGACTCTTAAATCGATATATTTATCTTTCTTATTCTTCAGCTTGTGCTAATGTAGATACATTGATATCACTGTGACTAGCATTCCATACTGCTTTTCCATCTACAAAATAAAAAGCTTGTGGTGATTCGTGTTTCACATTTGTTTTTTCAGCAATATAATCAGAAAGTTTTCTTTCTTCTTGGACTACTAAATAGTATCCATCTATATCTCTTTCATATAAAAACTTATTAAATTGATCAAATGCTTCGGCTGAAATTGGACATGTGTCACTATGCTTTAATACAAATGCATCGTTATGTTCTTCTAATACTTGTTCAAACTGGTCAATCGAACTCAGCTTTATAGCCATTCTATTCACCTCTAAAATTTTTTAACTTTGCCCCTTTTTTTAATTAAACTTCTCAATGGCTACAATTATACACATTTCACCATATAATGTTAACCAAAAACTTAAATTTAGATTTTTATTCATTTTTCTGGGCTTTTTTTAGTTTTGCTTTAAAATCATGATTTCCCTTACTTAAGTCTTTACCCGTTTTAGGTAGTTTTTCAACATTAATTTTTGAAAGTTGATCTTCAATTTTAATAGTTGTTTCACGTGTATCATAATAATTAAGTAAATTATAATACATTTCTATCGCATTTTTACGAGCATTGTTCACATGTGAATCTGTAATATTAGTTTGATTTAGATCCTTAATCTGCTTTTGTATCAATGGTTTAATATGCTCATCAATTGCTTTTGAAGTAGGATAACTATCCTTTTCTAAATATTTCTGAGCAGTTTTTCGTAAATCACGATTATTGTTTTCGATTTTAGATTTTAAAAGATGTGCATTGTCTTGATTATTTGTTTTACTTATGTCTTTTTCTACTTGTGCTCTATTTATTTCAAATGAATGTGTATAATTTAGAATTTTTTCATTTTCCACAACTGATTGATTATATAAATCTACAAATGATTTAATTTCGTTTATAGATTGATGTTGCTTACTAACATTATTTAAATATTCTTTTTTTAATTTACGAGTTTTATTTGTTTTAGATGGAAGGTTTTCTGCTTCATTTTCATAATCTTTAAACTTGGGCACTAATCTGTGATTTATATTTTTCTGTAGTCGTTCAAACGATTTTTTATTCTTATCTGTTGTATCGGTTTTACTTATATTATTTAATTGGCTCAGTTCTAATTGATCCATCACTTTTTCCACATTTTTATTCTTAGTCTCTACTTTAGATAAGTGTTGATTAAAGCGATTTAAATCTTCTTGATTATTCTGACTACAGCCAGAGAGTACCAAACAGTATAGTGAACATAATGAAAGTATTATTAATTTTTTCATTTTTGCACTCCTAACACCCGTATTATACATAAAGTTATTTATATTGAAAATAAATTATGTTATAGTATTTCAGAATTTGTATAATTATCTAGTTAAGGGAGTTACATATGTATGCATCTGTTCAACCATTTATAAACCATGCAACTGTCACTGACTATCATCAGCTGTACGAAGACACAAAGTCTCTGTTATTTAACTTATTAGACTCTCCAGTAAAATTCACACAACATATCGGAGGGACGCAACATTTTGCTTACCCTACAGAACCGATTTTAGATGTTTTAGTTGGAGTCAATAATCTGCATGATATTACGTCTCTTGATGAAAAAAGATTGAATTATGTAGGGTTTTATCGACTACACCATCCTTATAAAAAGAAAGTGATGATGGCAAAATTTGATAATATGATTAATCTCAAGCAAATAGTAAGATTACATATTATCCAAATAGATACGCCATTATTCACTCAATATCTTGCCGTAGATCAAGCACTTTCTACGCAAAATCAAGTAGCACAGACATTTTCTAATCAGAAAAACGAATTTATCAATTTAAATTCAACAATCAGATACTATGAAACTCAGAAACAAGAATTTTTCGATAATTTGTATAATACACTTTAATAATATACAAATTGTTTTAAACTCTTTTAGCAAAACATATGTAAAGTTGCTATAATAAAGTTTAGATTACAGAAGAGAAGAAAGGATGTACTTTATGCTAGAACAAGAAGACATCTTAAAAGATTTAAAATCTTTGGTACCTGAAGACATTATTAAAGTTAATGAACCTTTAAAACGTTATACATACACAAAAACTGGTGGAAATGCGGATTTTTATCTTTCGCCTATCAAAAATGAACAAGTACAAACTATCGTACGCTATGCTCAAGAACATCAGTTACCTGTGACTTACTTAGGTAATGGTTCAAATATTATTATTCGCGAAGGCGGTATCAGAGGTATTGTGATTAGTTTATTATCCCTTAATCATATCAATGTCTCAGACGATGCAATTATAGCAGGAAGCGGTGCAGCAATTATAGATGTATCCAGAGCAGCAAGAGATCACGTTCTCACTGGCTTAGAATTTGCTTGTGGTATCCCTGGTTCTGTTGGTGGTGCTGTTTATATGAATGCGGGTGCCTATGGAGGAGAAATTAAAGATTGCATCGATTATGCTTTATGTGTAAATGAACACGGCGATTTAATTCAACTTACTAAAGAACAATTACATTTAGACTATAGAAATAGTGTCGTTCAAAAACAACATTTAGTAGTTCTTGAAGCAGCATTTACTTTAGAACCAGGCAACTTGAATGAGATTCAAGCTAAAATGGATGATTTAACAGAGCGCCGTGAATCTAAACAACCCCTTGAATATCCTTCATGTGGTAGTGTGTTCCAACGTCCTCCGGGTCATTTTGCTGGAAAATTGATTCAAGATTCAAATCTTCAAGGTCATCGTATTGGTGGCGTAGAAGTTTCAACTAAACATGCCGGCTTTATGGTAAATGTTGATAATGGTACAGCAACTGATTACGAAAACTTAATTCATCACGTACAAAACGTCGTGAAAGAAAAATTTGATGTTGACTTACATCGTGAAGTTCGAATTATTGGTGAACATCCAGATTCAGAGTAAATTCTCAATGTTAGGAGATGTGGAACAGTGCCAAAAGTTTATGGCTCTCTCGTAGACTATGAAACACGTTGTATTCACTATCATTCATTCCTTGACGTCATTGCGATTAAATTTAAGTGTTGCAATAAATATTATCCTTGTTTTCAATGCCATAATGAACACGAACCCCATAGTATACAACGTTGGTCAAAAAATGAGTTTAATGTAAAAGCTATTCTTTGTGGTATTTGTCATCATGAACTGTCTATTCAAGATTATATGATGACTGACTCTTGTCCAAATTGTCATTCTCATTTTAATCCGAGTTGTAAATCACATTATCACTTATACTTCAACATATAATAGTAAAGCCTCATTAGATTTTTATTTAAACTAATGAGGCTTTTATAATTATTTATTTATTTCATCTAAAAATTTATTTAATTCATTAATTTGTCTAATTGTAGTAGTAGTAGAACCAGCACTGAAATACCATAATTTAGGATCCACTTCGAAAACATATCCATTTTTAACAGCACTTACATTTTTTAAAACATCATTAGATAATGCTGTTTTTGCACTAGATTTACCGCTTACAACTTGACCTCTATCCATTGCTAATATAATTTCTGGATCTTTATTAGAAATATATTCGTTACTAATATTTTGACCGTGTGGACTCGCTTTAACATGATTGTCGACCGGTTTAAATCCTAAAGTATCAAATACTAAATCTCCAAATCTTCCTCCAGGTCCAAATGTTGATAGTTCACCTTCGTTTACTAATATATACATTGTTTTTTTATTATTTTTTTGAACTTTGGCTTTCATATCATCTATTTTTTTCTCTAATGATTCATTTAATGATTTCGCTTTATCTTCTTTACCATATATTTTACCTAAGTTATTTGTTACACGTTTCATATCATTTAAGTAATTTTCTTCAGTCGAACCTACGTAAATAATTGCTGCATCTGGAGCTGCTTTTTTCAATTCTTCAATATTCTTTTGAGTTGCTGTTCTATTAGAAATGTAAATCACTTCAGGTTTAGCTTGAGCAACTTTATCGAATTTAATATGTATCATATCACCTGTGTTAATATATTTATCATCTTTGAATTCATTAAGGAAACTAGGTAATGTTGAATTCTTTTCACCTTTTGGTAAGCCTTTAATAGTATCTTGAACGCCAAATGCTTTTAATATGTCTACTGCACCATAATCAAATATAATAGCATTCTTAGGATTTTTCGGCACTTTCACAGTTTCGTTCACTTTTACTGCATCACTTTTATCTTTTTTTTCAGCACGTGTTTTATAACTATTTTCGATTGTCAACATGTTCTTTTCGTCATTTTTCATGGATTCATCTTTTTTATTAGAATGATTACCACAAGCTGATAAAACTAAAATTAAGCTGAATAGTATTAATAAAATACTTTTTTTCATAGTTGTCACATCCTTGATGTTCTTTTAATGATAATGATAATCGTTATCATTAATTTATATATTATACTATTACACCTTTTTTTACAATATAAAAAAGAGCGGAAAGAGAAGGAGAAATAATTTATTATAAATTCATCATCTCAAACCTCTTCACACTCATTTTTCATGTTATATAAAGCTAATAAAATCTTTTACACGATAGATTTATTTTTCAGCTTTTTTAAGTACTTTTTCTAATTCATCAATTTGTTTTACAGTTGTAGTTGGTGAACCAGAAGCGAAGTACCATAGTTTTGGATCTATTTCATAGACATTATCGTTTTTAACTGCTTTCACGTTTTTAAGAACATCATTATTAAGCACTTGTTTAGCCGTTGATTTGCCACCAACTACTGAACCACGATCCATAGCTAAAATAATATCTGGATTTTTCTTAGTAATATATTCATTATTAATATTTTGACCGTGTGGACTTGGTTTCACCTTACTATCAGCAGGTTTAAAGTCTAAAGTGTCAAACACTAAATCTCCAAATCTACTACCAGGGCCATAAGTAGATAACTCACCTTCGTTAACTAAAAGATACATTACAGATTTATCAAAATCTTTAGTTTGCTTTTTCACATCAGCAATTTTTTGATCTAATTTTTTATTTATATCTTTTGCCTTATCTTCTTTATTATAAATTTTACCCAAGTTTTCTGTATTTACTTTCATATCTTTTACATAATGATCTTCACTTGCACCAACGTAAACTACTTTAGCTTTTGGCGCAGCTTTTTTAAACTCATCTAAATTTTTTTGATTTGCTGCTCTACCAGAAATATAAATCACTTCAGGTTTCGCTTGAGCAATTTTGTCAAAATTTACTTCTTTAAGGCTACCTGTATTTATGTATTTACTGTTTTTAAATTCTTTTAAAAAGTCAGGTAAAGATTCACCGTTTTCACCTTTTGGTAAAGCTTTTACTTTATCTTCTACGCCCAACTCTTTTAGTACGTCTAATGCACCATAATCTAAAACAACAGCATTTTTAGGATTCTTTGGTACTTTAACTGTATTATTTATTTTTTTTGCGTCACTACCATCTTGCTTTTCGCCACTTGCTTCATAATTATTCTTTATTGACACAGTATCTTTTGAACTGTCTTTATTTTCTGACTTATTTCCATTTGAACCATTACTACAAGCTGACAATACTAAAGTTAAAGCTAATAATAAAAATAAAACTGTTTTTTTCATCTCTCTCTCTCCTTTAAAAAATTCAACTTTAGTGCTAAAAAATAAAAATGTTGCAATTTTATGATTATATTTGAAGCATCCCCCCTTAAAATTCAATATATATATCTTTAAATTGAATTAAAAATTTTCTCATCGTAATATAAACAGATACGTTGTCCTTTAATTTCCTCTATATGAACATCCATTTCATATAAGTCTCTTAATACGTTTGATTGAATAACATCGTCTTTAGATCCAGCTTTAATAATTTCACCATTCTTAAGTGCAATGATGTCATCTGAGTAACAAGATGCGAAATTAATATCATGAAGGACAATAACAATTGTTTTATCTAATTTATGACATAATGCTCTAAGTGTTTGCATAATTTGAACCGAATGTCTCATATCTAAGTTATTTAATGGTTCATCTAATAAAATATATTCTGTATCTTGAGCAATCGTCATTGCAATATACGCTCGCTGTTTTTGTCCACCTGAAAGGGTTTTTACATTTCTATCTTTAATATCATTTAAATTAAGTAAATCCAAGGCATACGCTACTTTTTCATGATCTTCTTTTTTCATTCGACCTTTTGAATACGGAAAGCGACCAAAATTCACAAGTTGTTCTACTGTAATGTTCATATCCGTGTGGTTCGTTTGTTTTAAAATACTTAATTTTGTTGCTAATTCATCATTTTTATAATCAGTAACCGGCTTATCCTCAATTTTTATTAATCCTTTATTATATTCAAACAATCGGCTTACTGCAGATAAAAGCGTACTCTTTCCTGCCCCATTTGGTCCTATTAAAGAAGTTACTTTACCTTTTCGAATGTCAATATTAATATTTTTTAAAATCATTTTATTTTGAATTGTCTTATCTAAATTTCTTATCTGAATCACTCTTCATTTCTCCTTTTAATAAGTAAGTATATAAAGTAGATACCACCTATTAAATCAATCATTAGACTAAACTCCGTTGTTGCTTGAAACACATTTTCCACGATCCATTGAGATATAAATAAACTAATCCAACTTATTAAAATTGTCGCAGGTAAAATAAATTTATGCTCATAAGTTTTCATAAATTCATGTGCTAAATTTACAGTTAAAAGTCCTAAAAAAGTAACCGGTCCTACTAAAGCAGTAGATATCGAAACAAGCAATGATACTAAAATTAACAAAAGTCTTGTCATTTTTTCATAAGGTACACCTAAATTTATTGCTTGAGCTCTACCTAAAAGCAAAACGTCTAAATAAGGTCTTAATATAAACGTTATAATTATTAATAAAATTAAAAGTAGACTTGAAACGAGTACTAATTTTGAATTTGAGGCCTCAAAACTCGCAAACATTGCACTTTGAACTGCTAAGAAATCATCGGGATTCATAATAAGTTGAATAAATCCAGTAATACTTCTAAAGAATGTACCTAAAACTACACCGACAAGAAGTATAAAATAGACTGAAGCATTACCAATTTTAAATATTCCTTGAAATAAAAACAGGGCAAAAAGTACCATTGTGATTAATGTAATTAGGAAATTAATGTAAACATTCGTTACCATTGTTGCTTGTGTGCCTAGCAAGAACACCGGTAGTACTTTAACAAATAAATATATAGAATCTAATCCCATAATTGAAGGTGTGAGCAGCCTATTTGCGGTAATTGATTGAAAGATGACCACAGAAGTTCCAATCGCACCTCCGACAATTAAGATGAGTATAAATTTTCTTAGCCGACTTTGAAACTGATATTCAAATATTTCGGTATCTAGTCCTACAAGCAGATAAAATATTGCCATGCAAACAGTAACAATACTTAGCAGTATTAATTTTTTTCGAACACTAATTTGCATACTTATTTCTACCTTTCATTAATAAAATCAAGAAAATAATAGTCCCAAAGACGCCTATTGTAAGACCGATATTAACTTCAAATGGATATACGACAAGTCTTCCAATAATATCTGCAATAAGAACAAAAATGGAACCTAACATTAATGTATGCGGTAATGCATTTTTCAAATGATCACCTCTGTACATTGAAATAATATTAGGAATAATTAATCCTAAAAATGGTAAAGTCCCCACTGTTACTACTACTAAAGCAGTAAGCGTAGCGGTTATTAAAAGCGCAATATTAACAATTTGTTCATATTTAACGCCTAAGTTATGACTAAAATCTTTACCCATTCCAGCAATCGTAAAATGATTAGCAAATATATACGCTAATATTAATAAAGGAATGGCTAAATAAAGTACTTCATAACGTCCACTTGTAATAATTGCAAAATTACCATTTAGCCAATTTTCAATACTTTGCAATGCATTCGTTCTTAGTGCTATAAATGTCGTAAAACTTGATACAATTCCACCAATCATAATACCTAAAAGTGGAACAAAAATAACTTCTTTTACTTTAATAATCTGAATCAGTTTTACAAATAAGAATGTTCCTGCAAGACTTAGTGCAACTGCGAATAGTAACTTCATTAAAGTATGACCTTTAGGGAAAAAAATAAGCGAAAGTAATATTCCTAATTTTGCCCATTCCATTGTTCCCGCTGTAGTTGGACTGACAAATTTATTTTGCATCATTTGTTGCATAATTAAACCAGCTAACGCAAGAGAACTACCTGACAATAGAATGCTTATCGTTCTAGGGAGACGACTCGAAAATAATATATTTTTTTGTTCATCCGTTAAATGAAAAATATCTGCAATTGCTAACTGACTTACGCCTATAAATAAAGAACATATACTCAAAATGACTAATAAAATAAATAACGTATAACCTTTAAATAAAAACTTCACTAATATTTCTCCTTGATGTAACAATGTGTCCTTTATCATTGATAATGATTATCATTAGCTATTATATTAAAGGGTTTTCTTAAATTTTTCAATAGAACTCGTGTGATTCAATACATTTATTCTATGTTTTTAATTTCAAAATAAAAAAGAGCAAGATCAAAAGCTCTTTTTGTGAGCTTCTAATTTTACTCCATAAATAAAACTGTAATATTGTGACTTAATCATCGAAAACGAAATCTTCATCTTGTAATGCTTCGACATTTAACGCTAATGTATATCCATCGCCTTTAACTGAGAAGAAGTCATGATTTTTTGTTGATGTATCTAATGCATTTTCAATAATAGGATTAAATTCTTTTTCTTCAAAATAAGGTTCAAATCCTAAGTTTGATAAAGCTTTATTTCCATTATACTGTACATAATTTAAAACATCTTCAGTTAAACCGATATCATCGTATAGCATATGTGTATACGATACCTCATTTTTGTATAGTTCTTCTAATAACTTATACATTTCTTTATCAGCTTTTTGTTTTTCATTTTCTGATAATTCATTACGTAAACTTTGTGCATCTAAACCAGTAAACACTCCATGAATTGATTCATCAAGTAAAATTTTTCTAATAATTTCTCCTGACGTTGTCATTTTACCTTGTCCCGCAAGGTATAGTGGATAATAAAAACCAGAATAAAACAAGAATGTTTCTAAGAAGACACTTGAAACTCTTGCTATATATTGATCAAAGATAGAGGCTTCTTTTCCCCATAATTTATGATAATTAGAGATGATTTTATCAGATTTATATTTTAAATGTGGCTCTTCAATCACCCATTTATCTAATAAATAATTGGTTTCACTAGATGGTAAAAGTGTTGTAAAGATATGAGAATAACTTTTAGCGTGAATTTGCTCCATCATTTGCATAAATGAATACACTGCTTTTTTACGTAAATCAGTTGTATGTAGCATAATTAATGGCATACCATCATCCGCTTGATGTGTATCTAATCCGGTTAAACCTGCTAAAGCACGTTTAAATGTATTTTTTTCATCTTCAGTTAATGTTTTCCAACTTGCAATATCTTTTGAAACTTTAAATTCAGTTTCTACCCACATTTGTGAAATATTTTGACGCCAAAACATATTTGTCATATCTTCTTGAGTATTCCAATTGACGGCCTTCATTAATAAAATCCTCCTCAAATTATTAACCATTACATTATTTAAGAGGACAAGATTAAAACGCTTATCTATGAGAACGATTTAATCTTTCCTCTAAATATTTATTTCCACTATTCATTAAATCGCACAACTTGTACATTCTTCGACGCTTAATAGTTTATTACGTGTATAATATAAAGATTTTAATCCCTTATGGTGTGCATAGACATATAATCTTGATAATTCACGTGTTGAGATTTCAGAATTAACATACAAGATTGTAGAAATACCTTGATCGACATGCGTTTGAATTGTAGCAATTAAATCTATAAGCTTCATTTGATCAGTATTAAATGCTGATTTATAGTACCACATTGTTTCTGGTGATAAGAAAGGCATTGGATAAAACGTTTCAGCATTACCATAAGTACGACGTTCAATTTGATCTACAATTGGCATAACTGAACTTGTCGCATTTTGTACATAAGAAATACTTTGCGTTGGTGCTATCGCTAGTCTATAAGCATGATACAATCCATACTTTTGTACATTTTGTTGCAATTCTTTCCAGTCTTCAGCCGTTGGAATATCAAGATTGTCAAATAAGTTTTTAACTTTTTCATATTGAGGCACAAACTCTTGTGATGTATAGAAGTCAAAATATTTACCGCTTGCATAATCTGACTTATCAAAATCTTGATATGCTTCTTCACGTTCTTTAGCAATTTGCATAGAACGCTCAATTGAATAATAGTTCATCATCATAAAGAAGATGTTAGCAAAATCTTTTGCCTCTTCAGATTCATAACCAATTTTATTTTTCGCTAAATAGCCATGCAAGTTCATTACGCCTAAACCTACAGAATGTAACTCACTATTAGCTTTTTTTACACCTGGCGCGTTTTGAATATTCGCTTCATCACTTACTACTGTTAATGCATCTATTCCAGTGTGTACTGAATCTCTGAATTTACCTGTTTCCATTACATTCACTATATTTAATGAACCTAAATTACATGAAATATCACGTTTAATTTCATCTTCAATTCCATAGTCATTAATAATTGATGTTTCTTGTAATTGGAAAATTTCAGTACATAAATTACTCATTTTAATTTGGCCAATGTTGGAATTTGCGTGTACTTTATTCGCATTATCCTTAAACATTAAATATGGATAGCCAGATTGCAATTGTGTTTGAGCAATCATATTCAACATTTCTCGAGCATCTTTTTTCTTCTTAAGAACATTTGGATTAGCTACAAGTTCATCGTAATATTTTTCAATATCAATATCGTCTAATGTCACTCCATACTCTTGTTTTACAGTATGAGGTGCAAACATATAAAAGTCTTTACCTTCTTTAGCTAAATCAAAGAATTTTGATGGTACGATAAGTCCCGTAGAAATTGTTGATAGACGCAAATCTTCATCGGCATTAACTTTTTTAGTATCTAGAAACTCTTCAACATCATAATGGAATATATTTAAATATACTGCTCCAGCTCCAGGACGTTGACCTAACTGATCAGCATAACTAAAGCCACCCTCTAACGCCTTTGCTACAGGTAAAACGCCTTTAGCTACACCTTTAATACCTTTAATTGCTTCACCACGGGCACGTAATTTAGATAAATTGATAGCCACGCCACCACCAATTTTACTTAATTGTTTAGCAGTAGAATCTATGAAATTAATGGAATTTAAACTGTCATCAACTTCTAGTAAGAAACATGAAACGAGTTCTCCACGACGTGCGCGTCCTGCATTTAAGAAAGTAGGAGTAGCAGGTTGATAACGTTGTTCAATCATCGCTAAAATAAATTGTTTAGCTTGTTCTTTATTACCATCTGCTAAGTATAGAGCTACTATGGCAACATGTTGATTATAGTCTTCTAAGTACTTAGATTTATCATTTGTTTTTAAAGCATAATCTTTATAGAATTTACTTGCAGACATATAACTAGCAAATTCAAAATTAATAGATTTTGCGAATTCAATAATTTCTACTAAATCTTTTTCACTGTACTTTTTAAAAACATTAAAGTAAAAATTATTATCTACTAAGTAATGTAAACGTTCAATTTCGCTATCAAAGTAAATTGTTTTATCTTTAATTTCTTCTAAGTAAACTTTTAAAGCTTCTTGATCCTTTTCAAGATTAAAAAAGCCGTTGTCTTTACGTTTAGTTACTTCATTATTTAATTCAATATGATTGTACTTTTTCTCGTCCATAATCTTCATTGAAATGCCCCACCTTATCTCTAAATTCAATAACATCTTTATTTGTGCCTTGAACCTCAAATTGCATTAATAAAGGCACGTGGTATGTTTCCGAAATTGTTCGACCTGCTTTTGCAAAGTTTTGTCCCCAGTTACGATTACCACTAGCAGCTACAGCACGTATATATGCATGATTAACTTCTAGGAAAGACTGGACCTCTTGAGGAACTTCACCAAAACCAATTGTACCTGTAACTAAAATATAAGGTTCCTCAATACTATTTCTACAATTGTCTTTATTGATTTCTAATATATCTTTAATTTCACTACGCTTTATAAATCTTCGTACATTTCCTGAAAAAGAGAAATAAACTACTTTCATAGGAACGCCTTCTTTCGACAATCTTACTTTTTAATTAAAAAGAAGTTCTCTTAGTCTTATAAGAAAACTTACTTTTAGAACGAATATCATCTTGGAAACTTAAAAAAGTTAACACTATATATTGTGTTTCAGCCATTAAATTCTAAAAATCACTATTTATAAATCGTTCAACTAGATAGTGTAGATTTCGGCAAAACCAACTCAAATAAGTGTGAAATTGCTACTAAAATGAATTATTCATATAAATCTTTCACTTTCTCCAAACACAACATGTTGTGTCTCGCTTTGAAATCAAACACTATATTCTGTGTTTCATTATACATAATTGATACCCTAATTAAAAGGTAATATTTAATGTCAAATGTTCGTGAAAACGGTTGAAAGTGCGTCATATCTATATTAAAAACTAAGAAAAAATTATTTTAGTTTTTTTAAGGTATTTCACTTGATTTTTTATCTATCATTATTAAATCTTATTTATTCAGGGTTTTCAGAACTTAACAATATAAAATAAAATGTATTGCTAACCATTTATTTAAAAAATAACTTATTTTAAATATTAAAAGCCGAATAAATTCTTATGAAATAAATAAAATATTCAACGTACCTTCTATTACAAAAAAGAACGTATGTTCGCAATCATTATAGTTTTTCTTTTTCATCTTTGCAAGTACTTATGCACCCACAAATAAATTATGCTAATATATAGACGTTAAATTTTTATAAATGAGGAGATATACTTTGAATCCTAAGGTAAAAGGTATTATTGCTATTTTAATTTCTGCTATTGGTTTTAGCTTCATGTCTGTTTTTTTTAGACTAGCCGGAGACTTACCTGTATTTCAAAAATCTTTAGCACGAAATTTAGTAGCCATGTTTATTCCATTATTTTTCATAATAAAATATAGGCAACCTATATTTGGTAAAATGAGTAGTCAACCACTTTTAATTACTAGATCGACGTTAGGTCTTATTGGGGTATTGCTAAATATTTATGCTATTGATCACATGGTATTAAGTGATGCTGATACTTTAATGAAGCTTAACCCTTTTTGGACTATTTTATTAAGTTTAATATTTTTAAAAGAGAATATTAAAAAGTATCAAATTATAGCTATGCTAATTGCTATTTTTGGTATGTTATTCATTGTTAAACCAGAATTTTCTTCAACTATGTTCTCTTCTTTAGCCGGTTTATTCTCAGGTATCTTCGCTGCCTCTGCATATACTTGTGTACGAGCATTAAGTAAACGTGAAGCACCTTACACTATTGTATTTTATTTTTCATTATTTTCAGTCATCGTTCTTATTCCTTTTTCTATTGCAACATATGAACCTATGACAAAGTTACAAATTATATATTTATTAGGAGCTGGATTATCAGCAGCAGTGGGACAAATTGGTATTACATTAGCATATAGTTTTGCTCCAGCAAAAGACATTTCTATTTTTACTTATGCTTCTATATTATTTACTGCATTATTTGGCTTTATATTATTCGGAGAAACACCAGATTTCTATGCATTTATAGGTTATATCGTCATTATTGGCGCTAGTTACTTTATGTTTGAAAAAGCACGTAGACAATCTAATACATCTAAAAATTAGGAGGAAAATTATGACACAAGGTCGCAATAAAGAAGAATTACAAGATATTACATTATTAGGCAATCAAAACAATAAATATGAATTTGACTATACACCTCAAGTACTCGAAACTTTTGATAATAAACATCAAGGAAGAGATTATTTTGTAAAGTTTAATTGCCCAGAATTCACTTCCCTTTGCCCTATCACTGGACAACCTGATTTTGCTACAATTTATATTTCATATATACCAAATATAAAAATGGTAGAATCAAAATCACTAAAATTATATTTATTTAGTTTTAGAAATCATGGTGATTTTCACGAAGATTGTATGAATATTATCATGAATGACTTAATTGACTTAATGGATCCTCATTATATAGAAGTGTGGGGTAAGTTCACGCCACGTGGAGGTATTTCAATAGATCCATATACAAATTATGGTCGTCCAAATTCTAAATACGAAAAGATGGCCGAACATCGTTTAATGAATCACGATATGTATCCTGAAAAAATAGATAATCGATAATCGATAAAATGTTTTTTAACTCCTTTTATTTTTACTAATATAATATAAAAGGAGTCATTTTTATTTTAGATTTTTTAAATAAACTATTGCGATTTATTAAATTAAAGCGTATTTTAATATTATCGCTAAAATTTATAAAGATATAAGTTCATGAGCAACAAAAACTTTTATTTTTATAAGTTATTGTATTTTATTTGACTGAAAATTCTAAAAATTTATATTTTTAAGAAATTCTTGTGAGATTTAATTGTACAATCTTATTTACATAGTAATCAGTCATATTAGGAAAGAAAGGAGTGGGACGTTTATGACAACAAAAAACGCCCATGAAGAAACAATTCAATCTATACCTCAAAAAGGATTTTTTGGTCATCCAAATGGACTAGGTGTTCTCTTTTTCGTAGAGTTTTGGGAAAGATTCAGTTACTACGGTATGCGTGCGATGCTCATATTTTATATGTATTTCGCAATACACCAAAATGGATTAGGTATTGATCAAACTACAGCAATGTCGATTATGTCAGTATATGGAGCACTTATTTACATGTCTTCTATTCCTGGCGCATGGATTGCTGATAGAATTACAGGCACACGTGGTGCTACTTTATTAGGTGCTGTACTTATTATTATTGGACATATCTGTTTAAGTTTACCATTCGCTTTATTTGGTTTATTCTCATCAATGTTCTTTATTATTATCGGATCAGGTTTAATGAAACCTAATATTTCAAATATTGTAGGTCGTTTATATCCTGAAAATGATACACGTATCGATGCAGGTTTCGTTATTTTCTATATGTCTGTTAACTTAGGCGCATTAATTTCACCTATCATACTGCAACATTTTGTAGATATACGTAATTTCCATGGTGGCTTCCTTCTTGCAGCTATTGGTATGGCATTAGGTCTTGTTTGGTATTTGTTATTTAATAGAAAGAATTTAGGTAGTGTTGGAATGAAACCTACTAATCCACTATCTAAAGAAGAAAAGCGTAAATATGGAATGATTATCGGTATCGTAGTAGCAATTGTGATTATCGTATTATTAGTTACATATTATACCCATACACTTTCATTCGATTTAATTAGTAATACTGTATTAGTTCTAGGAGTAGCTTTACCAATCATTTACTTTACAACTATGCTTCGTAGTAAAGACGTTACCGATGTAGAACGTTCTCGAGTTAAAGCATTTATACCTTTATTTATTTTAGGTATGTTATTCTGGTCAATTCAAGAACAAGGTTCTAACGTTTTAAATATTTATGGTTTAGAACGTTCTGACATGCAACTCAACTTATTTGGTTGGACAACTCGATTTGGAGAAGCCTTATTCCAATCTATCAATCCATTATTTATTTTATTATTTGCACCAGTTATTTCTATGATTTGGTTGAAAATGGGTAAAAAGCAACCTTCTTTAGCTATTAAATTTAGTATTGGTACATTACTAGCAGGTTTATCATACATTCTAATTGGATTAGTTGGTTTAGGTTATGGACATACACAATTCTCAGTTAACTGGGTTATTTTATCATATGTAATCTGTGTTATTGGGGAACTTTGTTTATCACCTACAGGTAATAGTGCTGCTGTTAAACTTGCACCTAAAGCATTTAATGCCCAAATGATGAGTGTATGGCTATTAACAAATGCTTCAGCGCAAGCAATTAACGGTACATTAGTAAAATTAATTAAACCACTTGGTCAAACTAATTATTTTATTTTCTTAGGTACAGTTGCTATTGTTATTACTCTTATCATCTTAGTTTTCTCACCTAAAATTACAAAAGCTATGAAAGGCATCCACTAATTAAATACAAAATAGTCAAAGAAACTTCTAGTTATGAAATCTAGAAGTTTCTTTTAATTATATATTTAAAATTATAACATTCAGGGTAAATATTTATAATATCATTTTAAATGAAAGTAGGTTTAACTATGGAGCAACAGTATAATCATGGGGTGCTATTTTACCATGAACATAGCGGACTTAAAGATATATATGATGGATTAGGAGAAGTCGCTAAATCACTAACTCAGTTATGTAAGCATCTTTCAATACAATTAAGTGAAAATGAAGGTGACATTGAAAGATATTGTAAAGAAATAAAAGATTATGCTTATAGTAATGATATCGATATCGTTTTTATATTGGGGGGAGACGGTACAGTTAACGAATTGATTAATGGGGTGATGAAATATGATCTAAACCTTCCTATAGGTATCATTCCAGGAGGAACATTTAACGATTTTACTAAAACATTAAACTTAAATCCTGACTTCAAAAAAGCTAGTGAGCAATTATTGTCTTCACATCTTGAGTCATATGATGTTATGAAAGTAAATGATAATTATGTACTTAACTTTGTCGGGCTAGGACTTATTGTACAAAATGCTGAAAATGTTCAAGAAGGACGTAAAGATATCTTTGGAAAATTAAGCTATGTTGGTTCTACTGTAAAAACGCTCATGAATCCCGAACATTTTGACTATACATTGGTAATAGACGACAAAGAATATAAAGGAAATACGTCTATGCTAGTTATAGCAAATGGACCTAATATTGGTGGCAGTCGTATTCCACTCACAGACCTTTCTCCACAAGATGGAAAATTAAATAGTTTTATATTTGAACAACAAAGTTTTAGTATTTTAAATGATATTTTTAAAAAAAGAGATAGCATGAATTGGAATGAAATTACCGAAGGAATTAATCATATTCCAGGTTCTCACATAACATTACGTACTGAACCAAATATGAAAGTAGATATTGATGGAGAAATTAATTTAGAAACACCTATCACCATTGACGTGTTCCCTAAAGCAATCAATATCCTTACTTTTTCGAATGATGAGTATTAATCAAAAGGTATGTATGAATTCTTCAAGCTTCATACATACCTTTTGACTTTAATTATTATTTAAAAACATTGCTTCTGCATCTTTCCAACCATTAACTCGTTTAAAACGTGTTTCATTTATATTATGTGCAGCCGTAAAGATAATAGGTTCTCCTTCAAAAATTTGAAGCTGACGAGGATTATCATCTATTAAATAATCTGTTTTAACAATATTTTTTCTTCCACAAAAAATAAAATGCTGTGGATCTAAAAATGGAAAATATTCTAGTAACCATTCATATTTATCATGAAATGAGGTAGGTACATCCATTGCTGCTGTAGCAATATATACATCATAATGCTCATTAAGTTTTTCCACCACCTCTTGAGCATGTGGTATCACTTTAAGATGTCTAAAAAACTCTGGAGATCTTAAAATATCTCTTACTAACCCATCATGTTCAGGAATCATATGGTTTAATTTGTGACCATTTAACGATTCCATCGTAATTCCTAATTTAGTTTCAATATTAACTGCTTCAATAATTGCACCTAAAGTATCTGCTAATACTTCATCCATATCTATTGCTATAGATTTACGTGCCATGCTATCACTTCCTTAATTATCTTTTGCACATTTTCAAAGTATAGCAAAAAACCTTTAATTCGTCATGAATCGTAATTAAAGGTTTTTCCTTAGTTTAATAATTAAATTGTTTTAATACTTCAATCATTTTATTATTTTGTTCTTCAAATCCAATTGTAATACGTACTCCATTAGGAAATGGTCTAGTGATACAGCCAACGTTTAATAATTCATTATACAATGCTTGTGGCTTATCTGTTACTACAAATACAAAGTTCGTTTGACTAGGTAAAAAGTGTTTACTTTGTTCAATGTTATAAAACTTTTCACGTTCCTTTGCATTTTTTCTAATAATCTCTTTTAAATAATCTTGATCCTCTAAGGCTGCAATCGCTGCATATTCTGAAATTCGTGTCACATTAAATGGCGGACGAATGATATTCCATTTTTCAATGGCTTCATTTGTTGCCACAACATATCCTACACGTAAACCTGCTAATCCATATGCTTTAGAAAATGTTCTTAATAAAAATGCATTATCAAAGCGTTCTTGTAGTTTTAATGTATCAGGATAATCTTCAGCAGTGACGAATTCGAAATACGCTTCATCAATTAAAACTGGCACATGATTTGGAACACGTTCCAAAAATGACTCCAATTCATCATGACTAAAATATGTACCTGTAGGATTGTTAGGATTACATAACCATACTAATGAGGTATCAGAATTAACCTTTTTTAAAATTCCTTCCAAATCAAATCCACCATTTTTTAACGGTACTTTTATAACTTCAGCTGATTCAACAATCGCATTATGATAATATTGTCCAAAAGTAGCTTCACTTGTCACAATTTTATCTCCCGGTGTTAAAACTGCTCTAGAAATCATGAGTATTACTTCATCTAAACCTGCGCCAAATAAAATTCGAGATTCATCAACATTTAAATGTTTACTAATTGCTTTTCGTAATGATGGAGATCCTGTTTCCGGATAGTAAAATAACTCATCTAAGTGAGCTTCAATTGCTTCTTTTACACGAGGTGATGGTCCATATAAATTTTCATTCGATGCTAGTTTATATAACTCACCTTCTATACCAAATTTTTCTTTAAGTGCTTGCGGTGATAACCCAGGTTGATATGCCGATAATTGTTGTAATTGTTGTTTCATTTATTATCACTCCTATATAAATTAAGTTACTTTCCTTTTTCACTTATTAATTAAAATAGTACCATAAATTATCCATTTATACTTTATGTGATAAAAAAACTCATAGATAAAATTTATCTATGAGTTTTTTACAAATTTAATGTACTAATTCTTCTTTTTCTAAATATTGTTTAGCAACTTTATATGGATCTTCATTTTTCACTGTCACTTTATAATTCATTTCTTGCATTTGTTCATCCGTAATTTTATTTGATAATTGATTTAAAGCTTTTTTAATTTCCGGATGTTCTTTTAGAAACTTTTCTTTAAACATTGGAGCACCTTGATAAGGTGGGAAAACATGTTTATCATCTTTAAGTACTACCATGTCATATTGTTTTAATTCAGCATCTGTAGAATAAGCATCAATAAGATTAATGTCGCCTTTCTCTACTGCTGTATAACGTAGTTTAGGTTCCATTTGTTTAATATTAGAAAGATTCAAGTTATATTTTTTAGCTACTGCTTTATAACCATCATCTCTATCTTTAAATTCCATAGTAAACCCTGGTTTAAGTTGATTTTGTACTTTACGTAAATCGCCAATTGATTGTAAATTATTTTTTTTAGCAAAATCTCTTTTGACTGCTAATGCATAAGTATTATTGTATTTCATCGGTTTAAGCATTGTCATATCATATTTTTTCTCTAAACTAGATTTAGCTTGATGGTATACATCTGCTTCTTTTTTCGATTTCAAATCTTCTTTAGTCAACTCTCCTAATACTGTTCCTGTAAATTCTAAGTAGCCATCAATATCGTTCGATTTTAACGCGTTAAATAAGAAAGAAGTTTTCCCCATACCGCTTTTCACATTAACCGTATCATTGGTTTCATCCTCAATTAATATTTTATACATATTAGTAATAATTGAAGGTTCAGATCCTAACTTACCTGCCATTGTGATTGTTGAACCTTGTTTTCCAAAAAGAGGAACAATAATGACAAGTAAAATAATCAATATAATCATAGCTAATGTGATAAGAAGTTTTTTATATGATAATTTCGTCATATATCGAAGAATAAAATCAAATAAAATAGCTAATAGTGCAGCTGGAATTGCTCCAATTAAAATTAAAGCTGTATTATTACGATCAATACCTAATAAGATTAAATCCCCAAGACCACCTGCTCCGATTAATGCTGCTAATGTAGCTGTCCCAATGATGAGCACCATAGCAGTTCGTATCCCTGCCATAATGACCGGCATCGCAATCGGTAATTCAACTTTAGTCAAACGTCTCATAGGTTTCATACCGATACCTTTCGCCGCTTCTGTAAGTGATGGATCAACTTCTTTGATACCAGTATATGTATTTCTCAAAATAGGTAATAATGCATAAATGACTAATGCAATAATAGCAGGCACCTTTCCAATACCAAAGACTGGAATCATTAATCCAAGTAAAGCAAGAGAGGGAATCGTTTGTAATACCGCTGCAATATTCATGACAATTTCAGATAAACGTTTTGTTTTAGTTAACGCAATACCAAGTGGTACTGCAATTAGAATTGCAATGAATAAGGCGATAAAAGAAATTTGTATATGCTCAAAAATCGTTCTTAGTAATTCTCCTTTACGATCATTAAGCGTTGTTAAAAATTCATTCATACCTGAACCTCCTTGTCATTGTCAGATAGATATTTGAATACATCTTCTCGCCTTAATAATGACTGTGTTGAGGTATGCGCATTCTCTACAATAACTGCTTCATGTTGAGCAAGTGTTCCATAAATTTCATGTAGTTTCATGTTATCTTGCACAATTGGATATCCTTGTTGTTTATCATATTCAGTAATCGTTTTTGTAAGGTTTAGATTAGAAATTTTTGAGTTATTAATATCTTTATGTAAATGATTTCCCATAAAATCTCTAACAAATTGATTTTTAGGATGATTTTGGAAGCCTTCAGGTGTGTCAATTTGTTCAACTTGACCATCATTTAATAAACAAATACGATCTCCTAATTTCATGGCTTCTTGTATATCATGAGTTACAAAAACAATCGTTTTTTTAATCTTAGTTTGTAATTTCAATAAATCGTCTTGCAGTTTTTCTCTACTAATAGGGTCTAATGCACTAAAAGGTTCATCCATTAATATTACAGGTGGATCAGCTGCTAACGCTCTTACTACACCTACACGTTGTCGCTGTCCACCTGATAATTCATTCGGTTTACGATCTCGGTATTTCTTTGGATCTAGTCCTACCATATTTAATAGTTCATCTACGCGTTGATTAATCTCTTTGTCTTTCCATTTTTTCATTTGAGGTACTTGTGCAATATTTTCTTTAATTGTCATATGCGGAAATAATGCGATTTGCTGTAGTACATATCCGATATCCCAACGCATTTCATAAACTGGATAGTCACTAATCGGCTTATCTTTAAAGTAAATGTATCCCTCACTTAACGGAATTAAATGATTAATCATTTTTAAAGTCGTGGTTTTTCCACAACCTGAAGGACCGATTAAAATAAAAAATTCTCCTTCATTAATTTTAAAACTTATATTATCGACTGCAGTATTTGTTCCATAACGTTTTGTTACATTTTTAAATTCAATCACTTTTTCACCCTCAATCACTTCACATTACTATAAATTTTATATTACTTATTCCCTATTAAATCATGTTTACTAATAAATTCATACTTAATTGATTTAAATACTATTAATAATTAAATATACAAAAAATAAAACAGCTCAAAAATATATATAATCTTTCTAAGCTGTTTTTTTATATAGTAACTAAATTTAACTTTATTAAATATTCGTCTTATATGATTGAATTTTTTCAAGGAACTTAGGACAATAATGCTTTAATTTGTAACTTCCTACTCCGTCTATCGTAATCATTTCTTGTTTAGATTCTGGCTTACGTTTTGCAAATTCTTCTAATGTGTAATCAGAAAAAATACTCACGGGTGCAATATTTAACTTTTCACTTAATTGACGTCGTACTTCTACTAATTCACTGTATAAAGTACGGTCAACTCCTTCTACTGTATTAATGAAAACTTTTTCTTTACTTTTATGTTTAAATGGCGTCGTATAGACTTTTACATTATCATTTAACAGCTCTTTAACACGTTCATCACACGTAAGAATTCCATTATATTCATTTAAAAATCCTTTAAAACGTAATTCGTCGATTAAATGACTTAACTCTGAAGTAGTGTAATCTTTCATCAAACCATGTGTTGTAAGTTGATTATAATCGTTATATTTAATATAATCACTTATTTCTCCACGTAACACTTGAATAATCACTCTATAATTTTCTTGTTGACGCATTCGGGCAATACAGCTAATAATCATCTTAGCTTCATTTGTCATGTCATAGGTTTTATTCTGTTGAATACAATTACTACATTGCCCGCATTCTTCTAAACGTTCATTCGGTTCAAAGTAATGAACAATTGTCGCCTCTAAACACTTTTTTGTTTTTGTATATTGAATCATCTTCGTCAGTTTCTCGCCCATTTTATCTTTATAATCATCATCTGCTTGCGAAACAGTGATAAAATACTCATGCAATCCCTTGTCTCTTTCACTAAACAGTAGAATACATTCACTTTTTAAACCATCTCGTCCTGCACGACCTGCTTCTTGATAGTAAGATTCAATATCTCCTGGCATATTATAGTGAATGACATAACGCACATTAGATTTATCAATTCCCATACCAAATGCATTAGTAGCAATAACGACTTTAATTCGATCATATACAAAGTCATTTTGAGCTTCTTCTCTTTCTTTATTTGTCAAGCCTGCATGATAAATGGCAGAAGAAATTTTTATAGATTCTAAAGATTCTTGTAATTCCTCTACTTGTTTACGTGTAGAACAATAAATAATACCTGCTTGGTCTTGATGTGATTTAACATAATCAGTAACAAACTTTTGTCTTTGATAAGTAGGATTTACTTTAAAGATGAGATTACGTCGCTTTGTACTTGTTTTGACTTCATCCTCTTTTTGGATATTTAATTTTTCCATAATGTCTTGTTGGACTTCAGCCGTCGCTGTAGCTGTCAGAGCTACAATTGTAAAATTTTGAGGTAGTGCAAATACTTTCTTTATAACGCTTTGATAACTCGGTCTAAAATCATGTCCCCATTTTGAAATACAGTGTGCCTCATCAAAGGCAATTAAATTTATATTAATTCGACTAAGTAAATTTAAAAAATAATTATTTTCAAATCGTTCAGGTGCCACATATAAAAATTGAATGTTTCCATTTATTAAATCATCTTCAATTTCATTTTGTTGCTTTTTGTTTAAACTACTATTTAGATAGGCAGCTTCAATACCCATTGCTTTTAGTTGATCCACTTGGTCTTTCATTAAAGAAATTAATGGGCTTATAACTATTGTTGTACCACCTAACATTAAACCAGGCACTTGATAACATATAGATTTACCTCCGCCTGTAGGCAAGACCCCTAATACATTATGATGATTTAATATTTTAGAAATAATCTCTTTTTGCCCTGGTCTAAATGTATCGTAACCAAAATAATGCGACAATGTTGCTTCCATACTTACATTCCCCTTATTGCTCTTTTATTTCTTCTAATTCACTCCATCTCGTGATGTCAGCATCATATGATTGCTCTAGGTGTTCTTTTTCTTCATTTAATTCTTTTATTTTAGCATAGTCTGTGCTCGCTTCTATCATTTCATCATCAATTTGTTCTAATCTAAGTTCTGTCGTTTCAATACGTTCCATTAATACTTCATACTCGCGTTTCTCTTTATAAGACAATCCCGTCTTTTTACGAACGTTTGATTTAGGTTTAGATTGTTGAGCTTGTTTTTCAAGCGTATCCTGTCGATCTTTTTCTTTTTTGTAGGCCTCGTAATCTTCGAATGTTCCAATAATACGTTCTAATTGGCCATCATGAATATACCAGTATTCTTGTGCTACTTTATTTAAAAAATAACGATCATGACTTACAGTAACTACGGATCCTCCAAATGTACCAATATAGTCTTCTAAAATCGTTAATGTTTCCGTATCAAGATCATTTGTTGGCTCATCAAGTAAGAGTACATTAGGTTGATGAACGAGTAATCTCAATAGATATAAACGTTTTTGCTCTCCACCGGATAATTTATAAATCTTTTTACCGTGAGTAGCACTCGGAAATAGAAATCGCTCTAATAATTGAGTAACTGAAACTGACGTACCATCTTTTTCTTTTGCTACTTCACTTTCTTCTCTCAAATAGTCAATCATGCGTATATCTCTATCCAAAGTTTCTTCTGTTTGTTTAAAATAAGCTATTTTTACAGTTTGACCAACTTTTAGTTCTCCAGAATAATCAGTATCATCTTGATTTAAAATGTTTAACATTGTGGTTTTGCCTGCGCCATTTGGACCAACAATACCAATTCTTCGACCACTTTGAATGATTTCTGTTACATCTTTGAATAAAGTTTTATTTTGAATCTTTTTCGTTAAATGATCTAATTCAAATACTTGTTTGCCTAATCTAGAATAAGCAAGATTTAGCTGACCTTTATCTTTTTGATGATGCGATTGAACTTCTGTCTCTAAATCATTGAAACGATTAATTCGTGCTTGTTGCTTTGTTGTTCTTGCCTTTGCACCCGCACGCATCCATGCAAGTTCTTGTTTATAGAGTGCTTTTTGCTTTTCTTGTTGCTTTTGTTCAATCACTTCATTTTCTGCTCTCATGGCAATATAATCTTCATAATTTCCAGGATAAGATTTAAGTTTTCCTCTATCTAATTCCACAATACGCGTAGCAATCTCATTTAAAAAATAACGATCGTGTGTAACAAATAAAACTGTATGTGGATATTGCTTAACATAATTAATTAACCAGTTAATTGATTCAAAGTCTAGATGGTTTGTAGGCTCATCTAGTAATAACAAATCAGGTTGTTCAATAAGCGTCTTAGCTAGGACCACACGTTTTTGTTGTCCCCCTGATAATGCCTTAACTTTTTTAGCGGTATCATTAATACCTAACTTTGATAAAATAGTTTTAATTTCAGCATTGTAATCCCAAGCATGATGTTGGTCCATGAGTTCTTGAGCCTCCATCATTTTATTAAAATTTGCATCGTTTTGATGTACTGTATATGTATTCACAGCTTCTTCATATGTTTTAATAATACGTAAAGTATCCGTATCTGAACTTAGAACAGCTTGAAATACTGTCATATCGCCATCTAGATTTTGCTTCTGTGAAGAATAACGAATACGATACTGATTAGGATGAGTTATATCTGCTGAAAAATCTTCATCTAAACCACCAATGACTTTTAATAAAGTACTTTTACCAGTACCATTTATGCCTACAAGTCCAATTTTTTCATGTTCAGAAATAGAGAGATTTAAGTCATCAAAAATAACTTTATCAGCATATGATTTATTTAAATGTTCTATTTTATACGCTTCCATATTTCTACTTCCTTTTTAATATCGAAATTTTAATATATTTCTGATAAGCTTAATTCAGTTCTATATATTATACACCTTTTTAAGGCTAATTGATATAAGGAGAAGATAGATATGATAGACTTTTTCGAAAATTCACCGCCTTATTTACAAGCACTTATTGCTGGTATTGTTACATGGTTATTAACTGCATTAGGTGCTGCTGCAGTCTTTATTTTTAAGACTGTAAATAATAAAATCCTAACTTCTATGCAAGGTTTTGCAGCTGGAATTATGATTGCTGCAAGTTTTTGGTCTTTGTTGCAGCCTTCAATTGATTATGGAAAAGATAGTCACTTACCCGCTTGGTTACCTGCTGCGATTGGCTTTATTCTAGGTGGTGTGTTTATTAGAGGTCTCGATGCAGTCATTCCACATATACATCAAAAAATTGGCGATAAAAGTCAATATCGAGAAGGCGTTAAAACTTCTTTAAGCAAAAATGCTTTACTAGTATTAGCCATCACGCTACACAATATTCCAGAAGGTTTATCAATTGGCGTAGCATTTGGTGGAATTGCAACTGGCAACGGACAAGCTACTTTTTTTGGGGCGCTTGGTTTAGCTATTGGAATTGGTATACAAAATATTCCAGAAGGAGCTGCTTTATCTATGCCAATCAGAGCAGCTGGTGCAACACGTTTTAAAGCTTTTAATTATGGTCAAGCCTCAGCAATAGTAGAACCTATTTTTGCAACCATAGGTGCCATTGCAATTATTTTTATAACTCCAGTACTACCTTATGCATTAGCTTTTGCGGCAGGAGCGATGATCTTCGTAGTTGTGGAAGAACTAATTCCTGATTCTCAATCAGGTGATAATACAGATTTAGCTACATTAAGCTTAATGCTTGGTTTTACAATAATGATGATATTAGACGTATCATTAGGATAATTACATTAATCTGAGACACTTATGTATGTCTCAGATTCTTTTTTATTGATTATTTTATACAACTATAAAAACCCGTAGATGGAATTTTGGACTGACCCCAATGAGTGGGAATGATATAAAAACACTTTCGTTGAATTCATATTAAAATGAATCGTGTGGAGGTGTTTTTCTATGAAAAGAATTTCTTATTCAGTAGAAACAAAGTATAAAGCAGTTGAAATGAAAGCAGCAGAATTTTCAACAAAAGAAATTATGAAAGAATTAAATATTAGAAATAGAACACAAGTGGAAACTTGGTGGCGATGGTATCGAAATGGGGAAAGTTATAGATTTTCACAACACGTTGGTAAACAATATACCTACGCTAAAGGATTAGAAGAGCTGTCAGAAGTAGAACAATTAAAATTAGAAAATAAGAGAAAAGATATAGAATTGGATATTAAAAAAAGTACAAGGCATTATCAGAAGTATGTCCCAAAAGGGAACACCTGCCGATAACGCCCCTGATAGAAAGTTTCCATTCCTCGCTAAAGTCTGAAACTTTTTACATCAATAATCGCTTAATAACTCTAATCATATTGTAATAGATATTGTCGAAAAGTACATTAAAAACTATTATAGTAATCGAATTCAACAAAAACTAGGCTACTTGTCCCCTGTAAAATACAGAGAATTAGCAGCCTAGAACATAGTGTTTTTATTAAGTTCCCAGTTTAAGGATTCAGTGCTATTTATCTACGGTTTTTTGCCTAGAATGTATATTCTACATACTCTCTAAATATTAAATTATTTTTGATTTCCATTAGGACCAGTTTTGTAGTCGTATTTAGATGGATTTATTTTTTTAAAATCTGGATTATTATAGAATCTGAATAAGTCACCGTTTAACACATCGTCACTCATTTCTAAATCTTTTTCCACCTGTTTTTTATTTTTTTCTAAATCTTTAGGCGGTGTCGTTATCAATTCATTATTTTTATTTGAATATACTTTACCATTCACAAATTTATAATCTTTTGTAATAAAATCGCCATTACGGAATGGAATCACATCATTATGATCTTTAGATAGCATATCTGTACCGAACATTAAGTAATTTTTAGAGTCAATACCAACTAAATGTAGGATAGTAGGCATGACGTCTATTTGTCCAGCATATGTTTCATCTACAGTACCTTTTTTACCAGGAATTTTCAACCAAAATCCAGTGCGATTTAAATCTGTAAATTTAGCTGGTGTGATTTGCTCGCCAAGTAATTTTTCCATTGCATTATTATGGTTTTCAGAAATACCATAATGGTCACCGTAAATCATAATAACTGAATTATCGTATAATCCTTTTTCTTTCAAATCATTAATGTACTGTTCTAAAGCTTGGTCTAAGTAATGCGCCGTTTGAATATATCCATCTACAGTAGAATCGCCTGTATTAGGTTTATCAATACTTGCATCTTCTGAGTTTAAAGTAAAAGGATAATGATTCGTTAATGTAATTAAATGAGAGTAAAATGGTTGTTTCATCTTAGATTGATATTCTGCTGACTCTTTAAAGAATGGCTTATCTTTTAAACCTAAGTTCACGATATTTTCATCTGACATATCATAATATGTTGCATCATAAAATTTATCTATACCAAAATGTTTATAAATTTGATCACGGTTCCAAAATGTTTTGTAGTCCCCGTGCATAACATTAGATGTATAACCCTCTTTTTGATCTAAAATTGCTGGTAAAGATTGATATGTGTTATCTCCTTTTAATGAATAAGCAGATCCTTGCGGTAAACCATACAAACTATTATCCATTGTAAATTCTGAATCAGATGTTTTACCTTGTCCTGTTTGGTGGAAGAAGTTTGGATAATATCTAAAATCATCGTTACCAGTAGACAATTTATTTAAGAAAGGTGTAACTTCCTTACCATTTACTTTTTTATTAATTAAAAATGTTTGGAAACTTTCCAAATGTATTTTTATGATATTTTTCTTCTTAGCAATACCATAATATTCAGGGTTTGGCTCTGCATTTCTTTGTTTCGTATAATTTAAAACACGAGTTAAGTCATCTTCAGAAGCCAATGCTTTTTGTTGGTTATTTTGAATCGTTTTAACACCGTCATATACAGTGAAATTATAAGGTCCTAAATATTTAACTAAATATTTGTGATCAAAGGTACGTGTTAATAATTCGGGACGATCAGTTTCAGCAAAAGCTAAATTTAAGAAGAACAATGCCACTGATGCTGCCATCACTACTGGTACAAATTTTTTACTAAAAACACGTTTATCTAACCAATTTTGTTTAAATATTAAAATAAATAGATAAACGATGGTATCTATGAAATAAACGAAATCATACCACTTAAATGAAGCACCTACTGCACCGCCCATTGATTCAACGTTACTCGCCTGATTCAATGTGCTAAATGTTAAGAAGTCAGAAAAGAATCTAAAATAAACAACATTTGCATATAGTAAAAATGTTAATAAGAATCCTCCGATAAAAATAAACCAATATGCTTTTTTACCTTTAAAGAACAAAAAGATACTTAAAATAAGCGCAATTAAACTATATGGATTCATCAATAGTATTAAATTTTGAACTAATCCTTTAACACCTAAAGAAAAATCGACATAGTATGAGAAATACGTTTTCAATGTCACTGTAAATACAGTCAACAAGAAAAACGCAAAAAGACTTATTTTTCTTTTGTGTAAACTCATGAATGTTTCCTCCGTTTATAGTTTTTCAAATACGGCCATTTACGAATGCTACTGTTAAAATTTAATATATTTTCAAACCAATTAAATTTTTTATTTATCATTTAATAAAGAATACATTTTTTAGCACTACATTTAATTGTTAACTATTTATTAAAAAAGTGCAATTTTTGTAATGTTTTTGTAATAATAGTGCATAGTTCAATATATAAATATAAAGTATTTTTACTCACTTATCAAGAAAAAGCTTAAGTTTAGCCATTTCAATTATGTAATTAGTCATTTTTAAACTGATTGCTATATTATAACGCCTAACCTATTTGATTTAATCGGACTATAGTCCTATACCTTCACAAAAAACAACTTTGAACTATTAATATTCAATATTTATGTCTTTATTTTAACATTTCCAATTGCATTCTATATTCGATACCGTGGAATAATTGATTCATCCAATTACTAAACTTCACAGTATTTTTTTCAGCCGTTTCAATATCTATAAATTGAAATTTCAAACGAGATCCTTGAGGTTTTTGAGCAAGTTTAGTCAAGTGATAACTTGCTATGGTGCCTATTTGTGGATAACTTCCAATAGTATAATGATCATTTAATAAAATAATAGGTGTACCGTCCCGTTTCACTTGAATAGTGCCTTTTTTTACAGGTTGATACTCTGGCATATCTTCATAATATGCCTTGATACTAGGACCTTCTAGTAACATCCCTACACGATTAGCCTTATTCGTTACTTTGTACTCTCCATGTATGAATTTTTGTTGCGTATCAGCATCAAAATCATTTGTCCCTTTATTAGCTATGACATGAAATACGTCAGAAACATAATTAAACGATAAAGCATAACCATCAATCCCCCAATTTGTTGTCCGCTGATATGCTAAATTTTCAAAAAGTTTACGATGACGTGATGTATAATGACGTTTCATTTCAATTTCATCGCCTTCTTGAAGTATTCTTCCATGAAACCCTCCAACACCAACGTTTAAATCTGTTGAAGCTGAATTTAACCAAGAATCTAATTTAAATCCTCCTCCGACAGCTAAATAAACACGAGATGTTGTACTCGTTTCTTTGAAAGTCAACACTTCCCCTTTTTCTACTAAATACAGTTTATAGGGTTTAATTTGCATGTTTTCTGTATATGCTTTAAAGCGATAACCTGTTAATGCGATTAAAGTAGGCTCTGTGAACCTAATTTCAGCCATAATATGTGTCATTTCTAAAGTAGCTTCGTTTTTGTCATTTGCCACAAGGCGATTCGCAATTTCATGTCCTAATGTGTCTAATGCACCGCCAGGGATTACTCCTGCATATTCATAACCCTTCCGTCCAAAGTCTTGAAAAGTGCTAAAAAGTCCAGGTTTTTCTATTATAATTGACATTATTTGAAATCTCCTAATTCAATATCATTTGGATTTTTAGGATGAAATAAGATATTATCTCCTAATTTTAATAAATTAAAGTTGTCACGCTCTGGTGAGAATAATTTAACTGGGGTATAGCCAATAACTAACCAATCATTATATGTATCTGTCGTTACAATGCCACATTTTTTTCCCTCAATAATAACAGAACCTGCAGGGACTCTTTTTTTCTTCTGACTTGTATGATTAACATATAATTTTTCATTCATCCCTGTTAAATAAGGAAATCCTGGGGAGTAACCCATCATAGAGACAAAGTAATGTGCTTTTGAATGAAGTTGAATGAATTCCTCTTTGGATAAATGATAGTATTTTAATAAAGTCTCTAAATCAGGTCCAAATTGATCACCGTAAACGATAGGAATATTATGAAAGTGGCACGCTGTTTGTTTAGTTTCAATGCGCTCTAATTCAGTTTGAATTGAATTTACAAGTGCTTTCATATATTGAAATGGCGAAGAAATATTATGATGTTTAATCATATCTCGAGCATCATAACAAATCATCATATTAGATTCTGTAGGTACAATTTCGGTAATGAAGGGTAAATGTTTATTTAATAAATGTGTACGTACAGCAATTAAATTTTTAGTTACGTCTTCAGCGACTTCTTGTTCAATATCTATAATAATCGCTTGATCTCCCTGACTATAAATTTTCATTATTGCACCTCTTATTACGTTCTAAATTATTTGAAGCTATTTATTGATGATAAAATAGATTTAATAAATACGTAGCATATGGCATGATGGACTGTATTAAAAGATATACTAGTACAAATTGAAACAACACAGTCATTGTAACTACAAAACGCGATATCATGGTTAGTTTATGTTTCAAATATCGGTCGACTACATATTTACTTAAACTATTGAGTATTACTATAAGTATTAACCACAATAATGCCATAATCTTCTCCATCATTAACCAAATTAAATTTTACAATATCTATCAATTGTATTTTATATATAAATAGATACTTGAGCAACTTCACGTAGACTATTCAGTAAATAAACTTCTACTTCTTCTTTTTTCAGTTTTATCATTAATTCATCTTTAGTATAATCTTTTAACTTAAGTATATGACTGTCTAACAAACTTTCGCGCATACATCCTCGTAAAAAATCTTTATTATATCGCGGGGTGTAATAGTTTCCTTTTTCTTTAATCATAATATTTCCAATATCAAATTCTAAAATTTTACCACTATCATCATACAGTAATATCAAATCCGTTTCGTGATTATGGGCTAAGTATGCTCTTTCCGTTGTTTTATTTATAATGAATTTTTGTGGATAGTCACTGTTAGATTTTTTAAACCGTGCAGTAAAATTTTTTTTAGATGATAACGGCTGAATAACGTGAGTAAATTGTCCATCTTTACCAACTTCTACTTTCAAGCGATATAATCGATCGTTATAATCATGTTTTATGTTTTCAACATAACTAAACCAAGTATTCTCTGAAAAATGAAAATCTAATTGTGAACAAGAATGACATAATCGACGAGTATGATAGTTTAACCTTGGTATATTCCCATGTTCAAGTCGCATTGTTTCAAATAATTTCAATCATAACTCCTCCAATATTTTTGTTTTGTCTCGAAATTCTTGAACTTCATTTAATGGAATAGAATCAATGGTTATACCTGCACCTACGCCGTAAAGAGCAAGATTTTTTCGATATTCTACTGTTCTAATTGGAATATTAAAAATCATTTTGTCATCTGGTAATAATAAACCTATTGTTCCACAATAAATATATCGTGGACTGCTTTCTAAATTTTTGATATAAGTCATTGTACTTTGTTTAGGGGCACCAGTGATAGATCCACAAGGAAACATTGCTGTTAAAACTGAATTAAGAGATATTGCATCTTCTAGTTGCCCTGTTACCATACTTGTCATTTGGTATACTGTTTGATACGTTTCGATAAAAAACAATTTATAGACCTCGATGGTTCCAGTTTTTGAAATTCTTGAAATATCATTACGTAATAAATCAACAATCATTACATTCTCTGCTCTATCCTTATGAGAATACATTAATTTTTCATAATTCAATTGATCTTCTACACTATTTTTTCCACGTGGCATTGTTCCCTTCATCGGCTTACTCACAATAATATTTTCTTTTTCGTTAAACGTACCTTTTTGAAAAAATAACTCTGGAGAAATAGAAGCTACTTTTACTTCTTCAGTATCTAACAACGCTGTATAGTCGCCGTTATTGGCTTGAGTTAAATAGTTATATAAAACTGAAATAGGATAGTGCAACTTACTCGATAAACGAGTAGTATAGTTAACTTGATACGTTTCTCCTTCAGTAATAGCTTCTTGTATTTTAATAATTTTCCTTCTCATTTGTTCTTCACTTTCTTGAAATTGAAAATGATGTACAGAATGATATTGAATAGAATCTCTAGTATTATCAGGGGTTAACGGCTGATTAAATGCGTATGCAACAGCGTATACTTCATTTTCCATTAAGTGATACGTTTCTAATTGCTTATTAAAAAAAGGAGCTGATTCATAAGTTAAATATAACGCTACATAGTATCCGTTTTTCTGTTGTTCTTCAGCAAATTGAATGACTTCACCCACTTCTTCTAAAGAATAAGCAACTAATTTTGAAGTATATTGATCAAAATGCAAATAATAGTTGGTATAGTCATCTTCATTAGTATAATAACGGTAATTAAACGTAATATTCATGTGTTTTCCCTACTCTCTCTAAAAAATATTGAATCTGTTGATGACCATATTCACTTAATATAGATTCAGGATGATACTGTACTGCAAAAATAGCTAATGTATCATGTTCAAATGCCATCATAATACCTTCATTATTTGTAGCTGTAATATTTAATTGAGGGGGTAATTGTTGTGTATTTGCAATTAGTGAATGGTAACGCATAACTTTAAAATTTTGTGGTAATTGTTTGAATATCCCTTTACCTGTATGCGTTATAGACGTTGTATGACCATGAACAGGCTTTGGCCCATGAACAATTTCTCCTCCGTAATATTCATAGATGAGTTGAAACCCTAAGCAGATACCAAGTATAGGCACAAAAGATGCATATCTATCTAAAACGTTTTTCAAAATTGGATAATCACTTGGTTGTCCTGGACCTGGAGATATGACGATAGCTTCAATTGTTAATTCTTCAAGTAATGCTACAGTCACTTCTGTTACCTTTAATATCTCTACTTTATGAGTGGTTTGTGTTTTGATGTAATCAATCAAATTATATGTAAATGAATCATTATTATCTATGACTATAATCATAATTATTTCCAACCTTCAAACTAGTATATTTAAAAAGACATTTTATATATAAGCGCTTACTTTAATGTTCAATAAACTATCACTTGATTTTAAGATATGAATATATTAAGCTATCTATCGTATAATTCGAATATAAAGAGGTTCCTAGCCGAAACCCTCTATAAAAAACTAGACCTTTGGAGAAATGTATGCATATTATTTAATGTATATATGTTCTACATCTTTTAAGTCTATCTTTTTTATAGAGATAGGCTTTTTTTATATTTTATAACAAATATTTTCATTCCATTTCATCATAAATTAAAAATATTAACTTTTAAAGGAGAAACGTTATGCCAAACAGTGTTTTGAATTTAGAAAAAGCAATTGTTGTGTTTAGTGGAGGTCAAGATAGCACGACATGTCTTTTTTATGCCAAAAGACATTTTAAAGAAGTAGAATTAGTAACTTTCAATTATGGTCAAAGACATGATACTGAAATAGAAGTTGCTTCAAAAATAGCAAAAGAACAAGGCTTAAAGCATCATATTTTAGACATGTCTTTACTATCTCAGCTTACTCCGAATGCATTAACAAATCATGACATGAACATTGAGACAAGTGAAGATGGTATCCCAAATACTTTTGTTCCTGCTCGTAATTTATTATTTTTATCATTTGCAGGGGCGCTTGCTTATCAAGTTAATGCAAAGCATATTATTACTGGAGTATGCGAAACAGATTTCTCTGGTTATCCTGATTGTCGAGATAGTTTTATTAAATCTATGAATGTCACACTTAGTTTATCTATGGACAGAGATTTTGTTATTCATACACCGTTAATGTGGTTAGATAAAGCGCAAACTTGGGAACTCAGTGATGAATTAGGCGTCCTAGATTATGTGCGCAATAATACTCTTACATGTTACAACGGTGTTATTGGAGATGGATGTGGAGAATGTCCAGCGTGTAAATTAAGACAACGTGGACTTCATCAATATTTAGAACAAAAAGGAGATGCGTAATTATGATACAACAAGTTTATCCTTCAGTAAATCACCCTTATACATTCGAATTAAATAAAGACTTCAATTTTTCAGCAGCACATTTTATTCCTAGTGAAGATGCTGGAAAATGCATGAGAACACATGGACATACTTATTTTGTTAACTTAACTATTGTCGGAGATACACTTGATCATAATGGGTTTTTAGTTAATTTTAGTGACTTAAAACGCTTGGTTCATAATCAATTTGATCACTATTTATTAAATGATTTACCACAATTTAAAGATAAAAGTCCTTCTACTGAAGTTGTGGCACAGACGATTTTTGAAATCGTACAAGCTCATCTTAACATATGTGCCAATAAGCCAAAATGCGTACAAGTTTATCTACGAGAAACACCATCAAGTTATGTTGTATATCGTCCAAAGGAGATAAAATAATGCCTTCAAAAATACCAGTTTTAGAAATTTTTGGTCCTACTATTCAAGGAGAAGGACGAGTTATAGGACGAAAAACAATGTTTGTCCGCACAGCAGGATGCGATTATCGTTGTAGTTGGTGTGATTCAGCTTTTACGTGGGATGGTAGCGCTAAAAATGATATAGAGTTATTAACTGCTCAAGACATTTATAAGCGTTTAAAAGAGATAGGAGGCGAGCAATTTGATCATGTCACTATTTCTGGAGGTAATCCTGCACTAATTAAAGGAATTCAAGATTTAGTAGATTTATTCGAAGAAAAAAATATTTATACGGCATTAGAAACACAAGGCAGTAAATTTCAACCTTGGATGCGACAAATTAACGATTTAACAATTAGTCCTAAACCTCCAAGTTCTAATATGGTGCCTAATTTAGAAATATTAGATGATGTCATAAAGCAATGCATACCATCAACATTGAACTTAAAAGTAGTTGTTTTTGATAAGGAAGATTATCAATTTGCTAGAATGATTCATCATCGTTATCCTAATATTCCGTTTTATTTACAAGTAGGAAACCCCTATTTAGATGATAATGTGGAACATCATACTGAAAAATTACTTGGTCGCTATAAAACACTTGTAGACACAGTAATGAATAGTAGCGATATGAATCATGTGTATGTTTTACCTCAGTTACATACATTGTTATGGAGTAATAAAAAGGGTGTATAATTAGTAAATTATAATAGAATCATATTTATTAAGTGTTTTGAAATGATTAAGTGTATTTTAATTGCTATAATATTTTAATGAACTACACGTGATAGGAGTACAGCATGATTATATATGTATTTATTAATATAGCCATTACCATATGTGTTCTAGGCTTTGATTTGTATCACCATCATTTCAAACAACTAACATTTAACTCCGTTTTATTATCCATTGTAATCAATGCTATTATTAATAGTATTGCGATTGAAAAGTTCAATTTTATAACATTTGCTTCAATTATATTTTTCTTAAGTTGGACAATTTTACAATATTATTTAAATCGTAAACATATGCACTTAGTTATTTCAGAGTATAAATCTCTTGCGCTAATTTTTGCAATTATAATTAGTTGCTCATTATTTATCACTTTTGAATCTAGCGACCAATCAATCTATATGTCTATTCCTTATTTAGCTCCAGCTATATTCATTATAGGCTTAAGCATTGATTTCATAAGTACTTTTTCAAAAAATGAAATAAATCATTTTAAATTTTTAAGTAAGTTACAACATCCTATAATGATTGGTCATACAATTATTATTATTTCAATTGTACTTTTGACCTTATTAACGTCATTTTGGTATATCTTCATAATTATTTATGCTTTATTTGATATATATTTATTATGGCAACTAAAACATAATAATATTGAAAATAATTTAAAAAAATAAACATGTAAGAAGCTATTATGTAAGAGCTTTTACATGTTTATTTTTTATTTTTCGGCTACTACTTTTTCAATAGGTGTTTTTAAATTGGAAGCTTCCACAATATATTTTGGTCTTTGTTTTACTTCGTAATAAATTCGTCCAATATATTCACCAACTACACCAATAGACATTAACTGAATGCCACCTAATAACAATACAGCTGCTATTGTTGTAAAGTAACCTGGATGATTAATTCCATTCATTAAAATACCTATTAACAAATAAATAATATAAATGATGCTTAATCCAAAGATAAACATTCCAAGATATATCATTGCTCTCAGTGGTTTATTATTAAATGATATTAATCCATCAATCCCATAATTTAATAACTTGGTAAATGTCCATTTAGATTCTCCAGCTTCTCGTTCTACATTTTTATAAGTAAAGATCTTTGTATTATACCCTATCCATTCAAATAATCCTTTAGAAAATCGATTATATTCATTTAATGAAACAATTGATTTAACTGCACGTTGACTTAATAATCGAAAATCACCTACACCATCACTAAATTTAATATCTTCAACAAAGCTATTAATGAGCTTATAGTACAACTTTGACATTGTTTTACGTGCAACATTTTCACCACTACGGTCTCGTTTAGCGACAACTTGATCAAAACCTTGTTGATACATTTCAATCATTTTAGGTATAAATTCAGGAGGATGTTGTAAATCTCCATCAATCATTACGACTGCGTCAAAATTCACACTGTGTTGAAAACCAGCAATCATTGCTGCTTCTTTACCAAAATTTCGACTGAAAGAAATATATTTAACATGTTCATCGTATTCCGCTAAATTTTGTATATGCTCAATCGTATTATCTTTACTACCGTCATCAATAAATAACAAGTCATAATAATAACGACGAGTTTTACTATTCTCCGTCAAAATTTCAGTCAATCTATCGTAAGTTTTTTTTACGACTTTACCTTCATTGAAGCAAGGTATAATGACTCTGATTTTCATCTAATTACATCCTTTTCTACATTCTTTATAATATTGTATCAATAAAATCAATAAATATTCTACTAATAACCATGTAATTAACAAATAATTAACATTAACTCTAGCTTTTGTAATAATTTAAACTATATTATTTTAAATCTCCAATCGCTACATTATCAGGATCTTTACCTTGACGTGCATTTCTATTTAAACTATCAATTTCTGCAATCTCAGTAAGTTCTAAATTAAAATCAAAAATATCATAATTTTCACGAATACGGGATGGCGTTTTTGATTTAGGAATAATAATTCTGTCATGGGCTAGATGCCAACGTAATACAATTTGTGCTGGTGTTTTGTCATATTGTTCTGCTAATTTTGTAATTACTGGGTCATCTAATAATCCTCGATTTCTCATAAGTGGCATCCAAGCTGTGACTGTAATATCATGTTTATCACAATACTCTTGTACATCTTGTTGATTAAAATAAGGATGAACTTCTATTTGATTAATTTGAGGTACAATAGTTGTCTCTTTCATCAAAGTTTCTAAGTGATGAGGTTTAAAGTTACATACACCAATCGCTTTAATTTTACCTTCATTATATAATTTTTCTAATGCTTTATAAGACTCAATATATAAGCCATCTTTTTCACATGGCCAATGAATTAAATATAAGTCTAAATAGTCTAATCCTAAGTTGTCTAAAGATTTATTAAAATATTCTAATGTATTATCATATCCTTGATAATCATTCCATAATTTAGAAGTAATAAATACGTCTTCTCTCGCAATATCACTGTTGTTTAAAGCTTTACCTAGTGCTTGTTCGTTACCGTAAAAATAAGCAGTATCAAATGCACGATATCCCGCTTCTAATGCTGTTTGTACTGCGTTTTCCATCTCATCATCTTTCATTTTATAAACGCCTAGTCCTACTTTAGGCATTGGGTAACCATTATTTAACACTTGTGTATCATTTATCATTTGTGCCACATCCTATTCAATATAATTTCTCAACTAAAAATTAGCATAACTTAATTTTTTTTTACGCATACAAATAAAGACACTTAGGTTTACATACCCAAGTGCCTTTATTTTTATTCATCCGATTCATGTTTATGATCGTGATTTTCTTCTTTCTCTTCATCACTAATCACAGGTCTTGTTTCATTAAATTGGTATTTAAGTACAACCCATACCAATTGATGATTATCCATTTCAGAAACAATCCATCGATCATATTTTGTATCTATATAGTCTTCAACTTGAAGATTAGTATTGTGTGCTTGTAACCATCCACCAATTGTATCGATATCTTCAGAATCTTCAAAAGTGATATCAAATTTTTCATGTAAATCATCAAGTAAGACACGTCCGTTAATTTGATATATATCTTCCTCTAATTTAACAATATCATTTATTTCATCATCATCAAATTCATCCCTGATTTCACCGACAATCTCTTCAAGAATGTCTTCCATTGTTAAAATACCAGCAGTACCACCATATTCGTCAATAATAAGACTAATATGAACATGTTCTCGTTGCATTGAAACTAATGCATCGCTAATACGAGTTGTTTCTGAAATCATAGGTAATTCATGAATATAATTAGAGATTTTAATTGTTTTACCTGAAGCATATTCTGTTAAAAATTCTTTTACATTAATAAAACCCTTTATATGGTCTTTATCCCCATCTTCAGTAATTGGATAACGTGTAAATTGATGTTCTTTAATCGTTTCAAGTAATTCGTCAACATTAAATGGTTCGTTTAACGTTACCATTTGTGTACGTGGAACCATGATATCTTTCGCATGTCTTTCGTCAAATGAAAAGATATTTTGCATGTAATTCAGTTCTGTTTGATTAATTTCTCCACCATTATAACTATTATTAATAATAATTTTAATTTCTTCCTCAGACATTGCATCTGCTTGCGCATCAGGATCAACACCAAGCATTCTAATAATTACTCGTGCCGAACCATTCATTAACCATATTAATGGTTTCATGACATTACCAAAATAATATAATGTTCTAGCATAAGTTAATGCTAATTTTTCAGTATGCTGTATTGCTATTGATTTAGGTGCTAACTCGCCTAATACCACATGTAAATAAGTTACAACAACAAACGAAATCACAAATGAAATGGTTGTAGTCACTGCACTTGGCAAATGTAATAGATTGAAAAGTGGATGTAATAGTTTTTCGAATGTCGGTTCACCTAACCAACCTAAACCTAAAGATGTAACCGTAATACCAAGTTGACATGCTGATAAATAATAATCAAGATTAGCAATCATCTTTTTAACAATTTTTGCACTTCCATTACCTTCATCAGCAAGTTGTTCAATTCTTGTTGAACGTACTTTTACTAATGCAAATTCAGATCCAACGAATACAGTTGTTAAAGCAATTAATAGAAAAAATATTACTAAATTAATTATGGTCAGTGTTTCCAATTAGTTCCCTATTTCTAGGGATTCACCTCCAAATATTATGTGTCTCTAATGAGTAACAAGAATTTAATATGCCATACTTATCACCGTTATAAAAGCATGTTAAGACCTTCCCATCAAGACACCCCCAAAAAAATGTATTACTTTAATTTTACCATATTTCTATACTAAATGGTTAAATAAGAATAAGAAAGCTTTTAACATTTAAAAAGCATTATATAATGATTTTCTTCCTACTATTTCATATATACTTCAATGGTTCTTGTAATAAATCTTTAAGAAAATCAGAAAAACGATATATGAGGGATTTTTTAATTGAACACTATAAAAGTGCAATAATAGTCCAAGATGGTTATTTGTTTCTTAAACTCAAATTTCCATTTAAAACTAATCTGTAATAATAGTCAAGTATATATATCGCTATGTCTTTTTAATTACATATTAACTATATAATAGAAGGTTGGACATAATGCATTAATCCCCTCGATAATGTAACCCCAGCTTTCGTTGAACGTTGGGTTTCCCAGAAAACCCTTTTTGCTAGGGGCCCCAACCCCAGCTTTCGTTGAATATTGCCTTTTTTACAAAGAGCTCGATGCTAGTACTCCTTTAAATAATCTTGATGCAACACGTTTTCAATTTAATTACCAAATATCAATATATAAAAAATGCCTGAGACAACTCAATATGTCTCAGGCTCATTAAACCAATATTTATTATTCATCCATAGATTCTGAAGCTTTAATTTCTTGTTCTGTTAATTTTGGTTTCAGTAAACCATAAAGTACTGCTGAAACAAGTGTACCTATAATTAAAGCAATGATCGTTTGGATAATATGACTAAAGTCTGTTGCTGCTATAACGATGATACCGCCATGAGGTGCATTAATTCTTGAACCAAGTCCTAATGCAATCGCTCCAGCAACACCTGAACCGACCATCATTGATGGAATCACACGTAATGGGTCAGCAGCTGCAAAAGGTATAGCGCCTTCAGTGATAAATGATAGACCCATAACATAGTTAGGTACGATTGAGCCACGTTGCTCTTTTGTAAATTTACGTTTAAAAATAAACATTGCTGTGGCAATTGCCAATGGTGGAATCATACCACCAACCATTGCTGCTGTTATTGGTGCAGCATTACCTTCAGTTAAAGCTGCTGTCGCAAATACATAAGCCGCTTTATTGAATGGACCTCCCATATCAATTGCCATCATAGCTCCAATAACTAGTCCTAATAGCATAATGTTAGAACCAGATAAACTATTTAAACCATTTAATAATAGATTGTTTAACCATGCTGCAGGTGGATTAAATACATAAATCATTAATAATCCAGTAATCGTCACACTTAATAGTGGATAAATTAATGTTGGTTTTAAACCTTCAACTGCTTGAGGTAAATTACGAGTAATATATTTGATACCTTGCGTTAAATAACCCGCTAAGAAACCAGCAATAATACCACCTATAAATCCAGAGCCACCAGAAATTGCTAACATACCGCCAACTAGACCAGCTGCAAAACCTGGTTTATCTGCAATACTACGAGAAATGAAACCAGCTAAGATTGGAATAATTAATGCAAAGGCACTCTTATTACCAATATTCCACAATTGTTCTGCAAACGCATTGTGTTCAGGACTTTTTGGATCAAATGAGTTGGCACCAAATAAGAATACAATCGCCATTAATATACCACCAGCAATAACAAGTGGTAACATATTAGAAACACCATTCATTAAGTGTTTATAAAATGCTTTACCTGGACTTAATTTTTCATCATTACTATCTTTATCTGTATTTTTTTGTCCACCATGGGCTTTAAATGGTTTTCTACTTGTATCAAGTGCTGTATTAATTAACTCTTCAGGACGTTTAATCCCGTCTGCTACTGGAACTTCAACTACATTTTTACCATCGAAACGGTCTGTTTCTACATGAACATCGGCAGCTACAATAATCCCAGTTGCACGTTCAATATCTTGTTGAGTTAAATGGTTTTTAATACCACTTGAACCATTTGTTTCAACTTTTATTTTAACTCCCATTTTTGCTGCTTGTTTTTTCAAAGCATCACGGGCCATATACGTATGTGCAATCCCTGTTGGACACGCTGTTACAGCTAAAACGTAAGGTTCGTCAGCATTATTATTTGCTGATGCACTAGTTGTTGCTTGTGCTTCAGCCTCTTGCTCTTGAGCTTCTTTTTCTTCTTCTTTAGTTGCTTCATCATCAGCATCATCGATAATACGAAGTATTTCTTCTTTCGAATTAGCCTGTAATAAATTTTCTCTTACTTTATCGTCCATTAAAATGCCTGACAATTTAGCTAAAGCATCTAAATGTGTTTGTGCGCCACCCTCTGGTGCTGCAATCATAAAGAATAAATGCGCAGGTTGACCATCTAAACTTTGATAGTCCACACCTTCTTTTGATTTACCAAAAGCAATCGCAGGTGATGTCACTGCTGCTACTTTAGCATGTGGAATTGCTATTCCTTCACCAATTCCTGTTGTACTTTGTGACTCACGATTATGAATCGCTTCCTTAAATTGAGCTATATCGCTTAATTTACCAGCTGAATCTAATTGATTAACTAATTCATCAATGACGCCGTTTTTATCACTAGCTGATAAATCCATAGCAATCGTTTCTTTAGTAAGTAATTCTGTTATTCTCATCTCTATCACTCCCCATCAAGTACAGAAATTGTAACTTGTGACTTGATTTTTTCTATATCTTCTCTTAATGCTAAGTCATCATTAAATGCCGTAGCCGTACCTGAAGCTACTGCTTGGCGAAATGCTTCTTCAAGTGATAGTCCCGACTCAAGACCCGCTACCATACCTGCAACTGTACTGTCACCAGATCCTACTGTATTTACAACTTCACCTTTAGGATTTTGAGCTTTAATACTTCTTGTTTCGTCAACATATATGGCACCATCTCCACCTAAAGAAATAATGACAGATTGAGCTCCATTTTTTACTATTTCTCTACCATACTTAACGACATCTTGATCTGATTTAATTGTGACATCAAACATTTCTTCTAATTCATCTTTATTCGGTTTAATAAATAAAGGATGATATTCTAACACTGTATTAACTAAATCTCTTTCAGCATCCACTACTAATTTTGCACCTGTTTCTTGAGTGATTTTTGCAATTTGAGCATAAGCATCACTCGGAATACTTTTTGGAACACTTCCTGCTACAATGACAGTGTCCTCCTTAGAAGTATGTCTGATCTGATCTAATAATGCTTCGAATTGATCAGAAGTCACATTTGGACCAGGTGCATTAATTTCAGTTTCAGCGCCGGATTTTAATTTAACATTAATACGAGTATCTTCATTTACTTTAATAAACTCCGTATTAATATCGCTTTGTTCCAAAATACTAGAAATAAATTCCCCAGGAAAACCTCCAGCAAATCCTAATGCCGTAGACGAAATATCTAAGGTTTTCAACACGCGAGAAACATTAATACCTTTTCCTCCAGCAAATTTGTATGTTTCTCTAGCTCTATTAAGCCCTTTTAGCTCAAATCCATCAGTAAACATGATGTAATCAATAGATGGATTAAATGTCACTGTATATATCATAATTAACCTCCTAAAAAATGGTATTTCTCTTTGTAGTCATTGTAGCGATTATGATAACGTAATTGCTCAGATACGATGTACTCAACACGGCAAGATTTGGTTGAGACATGCGCAAAATATATTTCATCTAATTTTGAATGATCTAATAAAACATAAGATGTGGTTGCTTGATGTATTGCTCTTTCTTTAATTAATGCTTCTTTTTCATCCGGTGTGGTTAATCCATGATTCAAATCTAAGCCATTCATACCTATGAAAGCTTTATCAAAACAATAGCGTCTTAAAACTTCAAGGGCACTTGCTCCGACAGTAGCAAAAGTAGTAGCTTTTACTTCTCCACCAATCATCAAGGTTTTTATACCTCGATGAAGTAATCTTTCAACGTGAGATAATCCGTTTGTAACCACTACGATATCTTGTGCTTTTATAAAAGGAATCATCTCAATTGTAGAAGAACCTGCATCCATAAAAATACAATCATTATCTTCAATGAACTGAGCTGCTTTTCTTCCAATTTCTCTTTTTTCTTTTAGATTTGTAGACAGCTTTTCAGATAAAATGGGTTCTTGATTTCTATGACTATTAAGTGTCGCACCACCATGAACACGTTGAAGACGTCCAAGTTGTTGTAACTTTGATAAATCTCTTCTTATAGTTGAAGCACTACAACCTGTTCGTTCAATTAACTCTTGGAGTGATAAAAAATCTTTTTTCTTAAGTTCTTGTAAAATTAAACTTTGTCGTTTTTCAGAAATCATCTTTCACACTCCTTTACAACTTTTATTATAGTGTTCACGCTTACATATTTCAATCAAAAATTATCAAAAACGTTCAAAAACGTTCAAAAAAAACGAAAAATTAACAGAGTGTTCACAATGTATATCATTGCTCACTCTGCTAATACATTTAATGTTGAGTAATACGCGCTGTTTGTGCCTGTGTAACTGCAATTAAATCATTAGGTTCGAGTATAATTTGCATACCTCGTTGACCACCACTCACATTGATTTTGTCTCGTGATAAAGCTGACTCATCAATAATCGTTGGAAAAGAATGTTTCATTCCTATTGGAGAACACCCTCCTCTTATATAGCCAGTAACTTTTTTTAAATCATCCATTGGCATTAAATTAAGTTTCTTTTCACCTATAACATGTGCCGCTTCTTTTAAATCTAATGTTTCACTGACTGGTATAACACATACAAAATGATCATGATTAGCATTTTCTAACACTAATGTTTTATAAACGTCTTTCACATTTGCATGCACTAATTCCGCAATTGTTTCTCCATCTAAATGTTCTTCACCTATTTCAAATGTATTTACTGAATAATTAATCTTAGCTCTATCAAGCATTCTCATTGCATTGGTTTTCTTATGTTTCAATGTAACACCTCATTTATCTTCTTTATATATCCAATTTTACTACTCTTTTTGACAAATAAAAAATAGAGTAAGATAGAAACCTTTAGATTTCACCTTCTTACTCTAATCTTACATTACATTTTTATTTAACTTAATTTGCAGAAATCATCACAACTTCACCCATTTTATTAATTGTTATGTCTTCAGCTTTTTTGTTTTGTGGATACGCTTCAAAAGTGATGGCTTGATTAGTTTCATTCAAACGCTCTAAATTTACAGGCTGTCTATAATTTTGTTGCATATAATTTTCAACTATCGTTTTACATTCCTCTGTCGAGTATAAATATTTCTCTTGAGCTTTCTCATTTAACCTATAATTAACATGGTTTTGACGAATATCTGCTTTGCGTTGCGTTTGATTTTTCTCAGAAGCTTCGGCGGTGTGATTGCTGTTTATATTTAATATATTTTTAGTTTCTACTATACTTCCGACTTTTGAAAAAGTAGAAATAGTTCGATGTACCTTAGCTAAGGCATTTTGATTGGTTGCGATAAATAATAGAAATGCCAAACAAATTGATAAAATGATAGCTACCACACTTAACAATATATTTTTTAAATTCATCTCCTTACCCACACTTCTCTTTGAATTTTTTTATATCTTAACATACAAATATAGATAAAATAATTCAATAGAAGGCAATTTAAAATAATTGTAATCTTTGTAACAGTCATATTACCTAACGACTTTTTATTGTTACATTTCTATTATATAAAACTTATTTAATCACATTCGCTACGATTTAACTTTAAATTTTTTTTCTATGAAAATAATTACTATCCCAAATAACATTACAATAATAGACATATATAAAGGAAATTCAATATTAACATCAAATAACGAACCTGCTACCAATGGACCTACAAAATTACCCATACTTGTAAAGGTAGAATTAAGTCCTCCAGCAAAACCTTGTCGATTACCCGCTATATTTGAATAATAATTAGTGAGCGCTGGGCGAATTAAATCAAATCCAATAAACACAATAAAACTAATTAACATAATTGACCAGTAACTATGAGCGATTATAAGACTAAATATAACAATGACAGAATATAATAATGCCCAAGTAATAAATGTAAGTTCAGTGGTATATCTCATAAATTTATCAAAAAAGAAAATTTGGAATACTGCTCCCGCAACACCACCACCTACAATAGCAATTGAAATATCGCCAGGTGCGTAGTTTGCTTTCGCTGAAGTATATAGAGAAAATAACATCTCAAAAGAAGACAAACCAAAAGCAAGTACAAACGTTAAGATAATTGGAGTAATAAAAACACTCCATTGAATTTTAGAAAGTTCTTTAGTTTCAAAGTGAATATGATAACTTTCCGCTGTATTTTGCGGTTGGCGAATCAATATTACAGATATAATAAACGCAATAACACCTAATGCACCTGCAAAATAAAATGGAAGTCGATGTGATACTTCTGCTAAAAAACCACCAATTCCTGGTCCTAAAATAAAACCAGAGTTAATAATTGCAGACATATAACCAAAATTTTTCGCTTTATCTTTAGCTTTAGAAATATCTGCAATCATTCCTGTTACACCAGGCATTACCATCCCTGCACTAAAACCACCAAGTATTCTTGATACTATTAGAAGTATAAAAGAATGACTCATAGCAAATAAAAACTCAGAGATCGTAAAAAATAATAATCCTAAACAAATAATTAACTTTTTCCCCAATTTATCAGCTAAACTTCCTCCAAAAGGAGAAATAATCATTTGGGACAATGAGAAAATGGCTACTAAAATTCCTAAATCGCTTCCTTTTAATCCTAAGTCTTTCAAATATACTGGAAGAACAGGAATAACAAGGCCAATTCCAACGAATATTAAAAATATATTAAAATATAATGTAAATAATTGTTTTTTCAAGAAGACCACCTCTCTTTTATCTATAATTAAATACTATTAATAAAATTCATCTAATTCATATTCTGAGAAAAGTTAAAAATTCTATATTTTTCATCTTTCTTTTAGATACTATTATATTATTTTTTATTTTAAAATATACTATCTTACTTAATAGTTTATTCAAAATATTTTAAATTTATGTTACATATAATTAAATGATTTTACTTATAAAAATGAAGACAATGAGATACCGAAAAGATGGAAAACACTTTCTTCTTGTTTTAGAACATGGAGAAGATATTATAAAAGAGGTTACTCACTTTGCTCAACATTAACATATTAAATTTAATTCAGTGAGTGGTATCGGAGCTTGTGATGACGTCGTGCTAAATTATTGTAATTTGGATATGAAAAAGTAATAATTGAAGCATTAGAATGAACAAGTTTATTAGAGAATATTTCTCGTATTGATAATCAACCATTTTCACATTTACATAGTATATTAGGCTCTCAATATTTCGAAACGTTAAGTGGACATTTAACAAAAGCTGTGATTTCAACAACAAGTGAAGTTTTTATTACGATGACTAATTTTGATATCAATCGAACTTTTGACTCGTAGACTAGACTCAACTTATTAAAATCGTAATATTTCTCTTTCAATCAAGAGCAGAAACCTCAATTCAACCCCTTCATTACAATATGATATCACTTTTATTTAAAATCATTGAGACTCTTTTCTTACAGATTACACATATATTTTACAATTATTAATACCTCTCTAACTTTAGATACTCTATTTCTTTTTCTCTTGATTACTTCGAATTTAACCTTTACTATAATAATTCAACTAAATCGTTAGAAAGTAGTGCATATTATGACGTCACGTTATATTGCAAGAATCTATTTTATTATTCTTTTTGTAATATCATTATTTGAAACGCGTGTATTTAACTTTGTAAGCTTAAATTTATTTCTAGCTTATATTCCACTTGAGTTATGTTTCTTATTAGAATTATTTAGACCTAGAAAAAAGTTTGAATGGCCTATATTTATTATTTTTGCTCTTATTTTTATTTTATTAGTACCCAATACATTTTACATGGTTACTGATCTTATTCATCTCAATCAGTTTACATTTGATTTTTACGTCCAACTTAATTTAATAGAATGGTTATACTTTACTTTCTTACTGTTAGGTGTATTTTTTGCGATTTATTGCATGGCTCTCATATTTGTTCATTTATCTCATTTCACTTCAAAGCCATGGTTAAATCGATGTTTATTAATAGCACTTATGTTTTTAAATGGTTTAGGAATATTTATGGGTAGATTTTTGAGATTTCATACTGTTCATTTAATTACCCGTCCATTCACTATTATCACAGAAGTCATTAGTGCCTTAAATGGTAGTAGTTTAATATTTATTTCGTTAATGATGCTACTTCAATTTGTCATTTTATTATTCATTAAAGGGATAAGAATGGCAAAATGATATTATGATCGATACTATTCTTTGTAATCATTAGTGTACTTCAATTTATTATGGATTATGTAATGTATAAAATTTTTTCTAAGCCTTTATATATACTTATGTATTTAAATAAGCTAGGGGGATACCATGATTCAATTTGAACTCAGTTTCCTTCCCCTAGCTCTTTTTTTATATATTTTTAAATATTGTCATCACATGTTCGCGCGCAACTTTATGATCTACTATAGGTTCGGGATAATCTTTACCTAACTTTATACCTTCTTTTACTAATTGTGTTTGATGTTGAGATGGATCATGCAACAATTTTTCTGACACATTATCGAATATAGGAATATATTTTTTTATATATAAAGCGTCCTTATCAAAACGTTCACTTTGTCTAGTAGGATTGAACATTCTAAAATACGGCGCAGCATCTGTCCCAGTCGAAGCTGACCACTGCCAACCATGCACATTTGAAGCTGCATCATAATCGATTAACTTTTTTCTAAAGTAATCTTCGCCCCAAGTCCAATCTATAAATAAATCTTTAGTTAAAAATTGAGAGACAACCATACGCATGCGATTATGCATAAATCCTGTCTCATTTAATTCAGTCATAGCAGCATCAATAATAGGAAAACCGGTTTTACCTTCACACCAATGATTAAATTCTTCTTTATTATATGACCATTGTATCGTACGATATTTTTCATTAAATGCTTCATGAGCAGTATAAGGATATTGGGCCATAAGGACATAATAAAACTCACGAAACATCACTTCTCTAATAAAACTTTCGATATTACTCTCATTTTCTTCATATCGTTCTAATAAATCTGTAATAATTTGTTTAATATCTATAAGACCATACGCTAATACAATACTCAATTGGCTAGTGAGTACTTCAGGGAGATACTCTCTATCCTTTTTATAATTTTGAATACTATTATTCAAATAATCTTGCCAATTGTTTAATGCTTGATTTTCTGATAGACCTTCATCGTAATAATCATTTGTGATAGTTTGTTGCGATCGGCTACATTTATCCGCGATATCATTCAAATGATATTGATACGAAGAATGCTGTCTAAGCTTTGAACGGTGGGCTTTATAAAAACTTGTGAATACTTTATATGGTTGTCCCTGCTGATTCATAGTGTCACTTGGTTTAAAGTAATGATTGACGTTGATGGTTATTACAGGTATATCGTAATTTTTAAACGCTTGTTTTAAATGTCGAATATCATAATTTTCTTGATGATAACTCATGATATCACCTGCCATAATTATTTCTTTAATATGATGTTCAGTACAAAATGTGCCTAGATCACTGTAATCGATAATATATGGCTCTATATGGTGTTCTTTTAAATTATTTAAAAATTTTTCTAAAGTTCCATAATAATAGTTTGCTTTTTTATCTGTACCTTTCTCGTCAAATATTTCCTTAGGAATAAGAAGATAGCACTTATCAATTTCATCTTTTTGTTGATCAATATATTCGAATAACGGATTATTATTTATTCTAAATACTCTATTGAGAATTACACCAATATTCATATTTCCACTCCTATACTTATATTTATTAATATGTAAACTACCCTATTTATCTTTAAATTAAAAGGAGTCGCTATAGAATTTAACATAAGTTCTATAGCGACTCCTTTTTATTAATTTATATGATGTGATTAGCACTGTTGTTAACCCAATATTTCTCTATTAAGTCCAAAAACGTATAGTAAAATGAAGAAAGTTGCTGCACTTAAAATAGTTAAAATTAACGTTAATACGAGTGTACGTTTAAACTTATTAATAAATGCTATAAACAACATTCCTAAATTATAAGCAAAGAACAATCCAAATAGTGTCATTGTTATTTTTATATTTGTATAAAAGATATTTAACAATAAGATAATTATCGCAAAAATTAAATATGGCATCGTAATCCACTTAAACTCAAAGCGAATTTGTTTTGTTCGTTTATCTTCATTATGATTCATTATTATACCCTCCTTATTCTATTATAAATGATATATTTCTTTATTCTCATGACAGACCTGTGACTTATTTATTAGAATTTTAGAATATTCATACCTCATAATATAAAAATTAAGTAATCATTTTAAGTGAATTGAATCATTTCTAGCTGATTTTTCAAACGTGTCGTATCAAGCTTTTCACCAATAATCACAATAGTTAATGGAACTTCTTTATCAGTTATCCCATAAGTAGGTAACCCCAATGAAAATTGAAATTCGTATACTGAATCTGGCTGATCTTTAAATTTTACAAATCCTTTTAATCTGAATACTTCATCCGGTAAACGCAATATAAATTGATAAAATAATTGTCGATCAATAGGAGAGGTAAACGTATACTTCATAGATTGCACATTATGATGATGGACGTGCACATGCTTATTAATATTATTAGATTTATTTATTACTACTACGTCATCTGTTTTACAATATGTAGTCACGTAAACTGTTGCTTTAGCATTAATAGAAACTAATTGTGCTTTTATATTTTCTAATTCTACTTTTGACACTAAATCTATTTTATTGAGAATGATTAAATCACTATATTTAATTTGTTCTTCCATTAATTTATTCGTCTCTGATGTGTATTTCATTCTATTATTAAATCTTAAGGCATCAACAAGTCCAATAATATTAGGAATTTCCACGCCATCAACAATTGTTGGATCTTGGCACGCTGTAAATATTTCTAAAGGGTGAGCAATTCCAGTGGATTCAATAAGGATATGTTGACTTTCACCTTCTTTAATAAGTGATTGTAACTGTAACACCAAATCATTATTTAAGTCACAACATACGCATCCATTAATTAATGATTTTACAGCAACGTTTTCTTTAATAAGTAAGCTATCAACGTCAAATGCTCCAAATTCATTCATAATAATCGTTATTTTCTCATCTTTTTTTAATAATTGACGTATATAATTATTCAAAAATGTAGTTTTACCACTTCCCAAAAAGCCACTAATAATTGTAATAGATATTTTTTGATTTTTATTATTTATCATTTTAAAAACTCATTTCTATATAAAAAGTATTTGAAATTAATATTATAAAGATCCATGTTAGATTACACTTGATTAAAATAGTGATTTCTTCTAAAATTTAACCATACTTTAATTTTAGCATGGCATTGAAATGAAGTGTGTTATAATTTATATTTTACACAACAAAGACGAAATTTAATCCGAAATAAAGAGAGACGGATAAATGTCTGGAGGAGAACTTTAATGTCTGAACAACACAATTTAAAAGAACAACTTTGTTTTAGTTTGTACAATGCACAAAGACAAGTAAATCGCTACTATTCAAATAAAGTCTTTAAAAAGTACAATCTTACCTACCCACAATTTTTAGTTTTAAATATTTTATGGGAAGAATCACCTGTAAATGTTAAGAAAGTAGTTACTGAACTAGCATTAGATACTGGTACAGTATCACCTTTATTAAAAAGAATGGAAAACGTTGATTTAATTAAACGCGAACGTTCTGAAATTGATCAACGTGAAGTATTTATTCATCTTACTGAAAAAAGCGAAAATATTAAACCCGAACTAAGTGATGCATCTCAAAAAGTGGCCATCGCTTCTTCTTTGAGTAATGATGAAGTCCATGAACTTAATCGTCTATTAGGTAAAATTATCACTGCTTTTTCTGAAAATAAATAATGTGACATGCTAGTACTAAACTAATTAAAGTTATTCGTTACGAAATGTATTTATATATTTATCAATAGTGAAAAACCTGAGATAATTTGTTGAAACTATCTCAGGTTTTTTATTTTATCATTTATTAATATGGATCATATGATTTAAATAGCCTTTATTTTGGCTTAGTGACACATAATCTCCATACTCCACAATCTCACCTTCAATCATTACAATAATGGTATCGAAATATGGAAGTAAATCTAAATCATGGGTAGCAACAACTAATGTTTCTACTTGATTGTTAATTTCCCTCATTATATTTTTCGTATTGTCTTCATCAAGAGCTGTTGTTGGTTCATCTAAAAGCCAAATGTTAGAAGACTTTAAAATTAAACGTGCTAAAGACAAACGTTGAATTTCACCGCCAGATAAAGACGTTCCATCTAAAGTCAATTGAGTGTTCAAATTTAAATAACTTAAATTCAACTTATTTAAGACATCAATTAAATTTTCATCTTTTTGATTAGATAGTAAATTTTCTCGAACCGTGCCATCAAATATTTGTTGGGATTGTAATAATGCATTGATTTCATTATATCTATCACTTTCATTAATCTCTGTAATGGGTTGGCCGTATAACTCTACACTACCTTCTTCTGTTTCATATAAACCACATAGTAATTGCATTAACGTACTTTTTCCTGAACCTGAAGGTCCAATAATAGCTACTTTTTCGCCTTTATGAATGGTTAAATTAATATCTTTTAGTACTAATGTTTCTTGATTAAAATATTTAAAATTCAGATTAGAAATACTAAATACAGGTGCATGTTCTTGATTTATATTTAAATTAGGTGTAGTAACCGAAGAATTAAAAACCTCATTAATATCCGTTAATGCTTGATCTGTATCTGCTTTATAGTAAGCAAAATTACTCATTGGAATAGCCTGTTCGAATAAGGTTAAAATCATTAAAATAATACTCGTTAAATATATAACATCCAAATGTCCATGTTCAATTTGTATCACACCTAAAGTTAAACTTAAAAAAATCGTTACCATAGAAATAATGTTCAATGTATAATCATAAAATGTCAAAAATCGATTTTCTTTAGCTTGTAATCTATCATAATATTCTAATGATTTAATGACTTTCTTTTTATAAGCATCTTGTTGATTAAATGTAATTAATTCTTGATAACCTACTTTATAATCATAAAACTCAGCCAACATTTTTCGTTCATGAGTTGTAACTTGTTGTTTAAGCATGCACACATGTTTAGCACTTAACCACGGCACAATCCACAAATAAAATAGCATACTTAAGACAATTAAAATAGCATGAGTAATACTAAAATAAATTAATGCAATAGCAGCAATTAGCGCAGTTAAACCTATGACAAAAGGAGGATAATATACACGTAAATATATATTTTGCAGTGATTCTACTTTATTAACCATTCTTGAGATTAAATCACTCGATCTAAATTCACGATAAATATTAGGTACTCTTGGAAAGAGTTGCTTTACAAACTGTACTCTTATATTTCTTAACATTGTAAATGTAGTTCGATGAGATAATAAACGTTCAATATATCGTGTAATAGCACGTAAAAATCCAAATAATTTCACAGAAACTACAAGTATCATCAATGCATAAATAGGCATGCCTAGTGCACTTTGAGTTACCATATATCCACTTAGAAAGAACATTGTAAGTGCTATAAGGCTTCCAGCAATGCTTACTAATATAGCTAAAAACAAATCTTTATCTAAATGAAATTTAATGTGTGGCTTCATCTTTATTCACCACCTTATTTAATTGCGTAGAAATTTGATCATCATCTTTAATAAGATGACCTTCTTTTATAAATAATCGTCGTGTTGCACGGCGTATAGTTGAATTACGATGTGCGATAGTAATTGTGGTAGCATACTTAAAGTTTTGCTCTAATGTTTGTTGAACAATACGTTCAGTTTCAATATCTAAGCCGGTAGTAGGTTCGTCAAATATTAAAATACTTGGCCGTAGTAATAATAATCTACAAAGTTCTATTCTTCTCATTTGACCTCCAGATAACATTTCTCCACCTTCACCAATTATAGTATGAATACCTTTATTCAAACTTAAGATTTTTTCTTTAAGGTTTACTGTTTCTAGAGTTTTCAAAACTTCTTTATCTGAAATCTCCTTAAACATAGTAATATTATCTTTAATAGAAGCTGAAAAAATATATGGATGCTGGTTTAACATACCTATCTCTGTAACTTTAGAATTAAATATAATACGACCTTCCGTGGGTGCTATCATTTGTTTAATAAGATTCGCAAGAGTAGATTTTCCAGCACCACTTGGGCCAACAATTGCAATTTTTTCCCCTTGTTTGATTGAAAAACTTATCTCCTTTAATGCATATCGAGTCGTATTAGGATATTGATAACTTACTTTATCGAAATCAATTTGATTTTGTTGATTCTGATTTAGGTTAGGTATGTTCATACTTGACTCTTCAATACTATTTAAAAAATCAAAAATAATATCACTTGCTCCTTCACTCTGTTTACCAGTATGAAAGGCTTGACCTAAATCTTTAATTGCATTATAAAATTCTGGTGCTAAAATAATCGCCATTGCTGCAATTTTAAAATTGATATGGTGAAATACGACTAAACTCAACGTCGCTTCAAGCGCAATTAAACCAATACCTAACATACTTATAAACTCAAGCATAAGTCCAGATAGAAATGCACTCTTTAATATTTTCATCGTTAAATCTCTAAAGTGTGTACTCTCTTTATATATTCGATTTTCTGTTTGAGTTGTTCGTTTAAATAGTCTTAAAGTAATCAGACCTTTAGCTATATTTAAAAATCTTTGACTAAATTGATTTAAATACGTCATTTGTTCTTTAGAATCATCGCGAGTTTTCAGGCCAAAAATAATATAAAATAATGGAATAAATGGTGCAGTAATAGCCATAATAATAGCAGTATTAAGGTGTATAAAACACATCACACTAATGATGACGAGGGGTATAAACATAGATTTAAACACTTGTGGCAAGTAACTATTAAAAAAGGGTGTAATCCCATCTATCACTTCAATTAAAATATTTGTTTGTACGCCAATTGAAGCTTTAGACTTACTTGTTACTATTTTTTGACGAAGTTGATGTTTGACTTTATAAGCTAAAACATCCCCTAATCGTTGATTCAATAAATTAAACGTTACTCTCAAAATTAATACAATTAAAATAGTGAATAATAAAGGATAAATAGCTGAAATCTCGTGATACAAGACTTGATTCAAAAACTCAGCAATTCCAATATTTTGAATCACTACACATATGGCTAGGAATAAACTAACTATTCCCATAAAAAATGGAAATAATTTATATTTAAAGACTAAACTCATTAAATTTTTCAAATTTCTTCACCTAATGCTTTATTATAAAAGCTTAATTACAAATAATCATTTAATTGATTTCAAAATTCAGTGACAATATTATGTCCTTTTTAAATCTCCCTAATCATTATTGAAATACAATCTACTATTTATATATCAAAATAATCTTACATGATTAAGATATACACAGATAAATATTAGTAAGTGCGTATTTTTATATGCTATTATAATAAAGTGAATTTTAAAAATTAAATACTTAACTTAAATAAAAGTTCATTGTCTATATAAAAAGAAAGAGGTTACTTATGATTATTATTGAATTTATTAAGGCATTAATTTTAGGTATAGTAGAGGGATTAACTGAATTTGCTCCTGTATCATCAACTGGTCATATGATTCTAGTAGATGACATGTGGTTAAAATCAACTCACTTTTTAGGTTCTCATTCTGCTTTTACTTTTAAAGTGGTTATTCAATTAGGTTCTGTATTCGCTGCTGCATGGGTATTCCGTGAACGTTACTATGAAATGTTACATATCGGAAAATATAAACATGTTGCTCAAAATGATGGAATGCGTTCTAAACCTCGCCGATTAAATTTACTTCACGTATTAGTAGGAATGATTCCAGCCGGAATTTTAGGCGTTCTTTTTGATGATATTATCGAAAAATATTTGTTCAGTGTACCTACTGTAATGATTGGTTTATTCGTTGGTGCTATTTACATGATTATTGCTGATAAATTCAGTACTAAAGTAAAACATCCACAAACCGTTGATCAAATCAATTACGTGCAAGCATTTATCATTGGTATTTCTCAAGCAGTAGCAATGTGGCCGGGCTTTAGTAGATCAGGATCAACAATTTCTACTGGGGTCCTTATGAAACTTGACCATAAATCTGCTTCTGATTTTACATTCATCATGGCAGTGCCAATTATGCTAGCTGCGAGTGCTTTATCATTACTTAAAAACTATCAGTATATCCATATTTCGCATATTCCATTTTATATTATTGGATTCTTAGCAGCGTTTATTGTTGGTTTAATCGCAATTAAAACATTCTTACATTTAATTAATAAAGTGAAATTAGTACCATTTGCAATTTATCGAATCGTATTAGTTATTTTCATTGCTATTCTTTACTTTGGATTTGGTATTGGTAAAGGAATTTAATGATGTTACACTGAAATTCTTTCTGAATTTCAGTGTTTTTTTATAAAATTTTTTAGACAAACGTTTTAATCTAGTGCAATCGTTTGAATTCCTGTATCATAGGGTAATGAAAGAGAAAGAAAATTTTATGGGGGCAACGAGTATGGATAAAAAACAAGTTATTAAAACAGCAATTAACGTGTTACCGATATTTATCGTACCACTAGTCGTAGAACGTAAAAAAATCAAGTCTCATCCAGACGTTCAAAAAGCTTCACATGTTACTCACATAGTAGCAGATAAGGCATCAGATGCTAAAGATTATTTTGGCGATAAAAAACAAGAATTTGATAATAAGCGTGAACTTAAAAAAATTGCCAAAGAAAATGATCCTAAGTATATTAAGAAAAAAGGTGCAAAATTAGCTAAAAAGAATTATAAACAAGCCACTAAATTAGATAAAAAACTTCAAAAAAACATTGATAGACGTCATAAAGAAGAAGAAAAACTTCAAAAACGTAATGAAAAACATCGTATTAAAGAAATGAAGAAATATGATAATTATAATGCCGATAGCGTTATCACTCAAGATAAAGCGTCATATTCAGAAAAGGTAACAAATAAATAATGACAACCGTATTTATTGATGGTGATGCTTGTCCAGTCGTTAATGAAATTATTGAATTAACAGCTGAGACAGGCTTTTTTGTTACAATTTTACGGAGCTTTAGCCATTTTTCACATTCTCATTATCCAAATCATGTGAATATAATATACGTTGATGATGGACAGGATGCAGTTGATTACAAAATTATACAGCTTGTGTCAAATAGCGATATTGTGATTACTCAAGATTATGGATTAGCTAGTTTATTATTAAATAAAGCTAGAATTATAATACATCATAAAGGATTTATCTATAACCAAAATAATATAGATATATTACTTCAGCAGCGTTATAATAATGCACAAATTAGAAAACAAGGAAGACGTCATAAAGGACCTTCTCCTTTTTCAAAAGCAGACCGGCAGCATTTTCAATATGTTTTTCAAAAAATACTTAATCAATTAATGGAGGACACAAAATGAAACGTATAGCAGTATATTGCGGAGCAAGTAAAGGAAATAATCCTATTTATGTTAAAGAAGCGTATCAATTAGGAAAATACATGGCTGAACAAGGCTATGAATTAATTTTTGGAGCTGGTTCAATAGGTATCATGGGAGCTATTCAAGATGGTGTACTAGATCATGGAGGCCATGCAATTGGGGTGATGCCTAAAATGTTAGATGAACGTGAAATTACAAGTCAAAAAGTAAGTGAGCTCGTTCTCGTAGACTCAATGCATGAACGCAAAGAAAAAATGACTGAATTAGCAGATGCTTTTGTTATGGCACCAGGAGGAGCTGGTTCTCTTGAAGAATTTTTCGAAATGTATAGCTGGGCTCAAATTGGTATACATCAAAAACCGATTGGCATCTTTAATTTAAATGGCTTTTTCAATCCACTTCAAGTTTTAATTAATCATATGATTGAAGAAGGGTTTATCGATAAAAAATATAAAGAGTTAGCCCCTTTATATGACACTAAAGAATCCCTAATTGATGGATTACTTAACTATAAACCACTTGGTGTTAGAACCTATGATTGAGTATTACTATAAACATACTAAGATTAGCTGTGAAGAAATCTATGACGATAGATTTCTTCACAGCTATTTTTTATAGTTGTAGAGAGA
>NZ_JBXWKZ010000014.1:0-57480 GCF_058191515.1 Staphylococcus sp. CoH_129_LAB_1
TCCCCTGTAAAATACAGAGAATTAGCAGCCTAGAACATAGTGTTTTTATTAAGTTCCCATTTTAAGGGTTCAGTGCCAAAGACCGAACTAAACTTTTTTTATTTGTTATTTTTCGTATTGTGTTACTTCTTGAGCAATTCCTATAATAACTTGTACTGCTTTTTCCATTACATCAATGGAAGCATATTCAAATGGTCCATGGAAGTTACCACATCCTGTGAAGATGTTAGGTGTAGGTAATCCTTTAAATGAAAGCTGAGAACCATCAGTACCTCCCCGTATAGGCGCGGTATTTGGTTTTATATCTAAATCTGCAAATACTTTTTTAGGAATATCGATAATATATGGATGTGGCTTAATTTGTTCAGCCATATTATAGTATTGATCTTCGATATCTACTTTTACTGGGTAACCTTCATAATGAATGTTAATATCATCACGAATTTCTAACAATTTTTTCTTTTTAAGTTCAAAAGTTTTTCTGTCGTGGTCTCTTATAATATATTGTAAAGAAGCTTTTTCAACTGTTCCTTCTATTTTCATTAAATGATAGAATCCTTCATAATTTTCTGTACGTTCTGGTACTTCGTTAGCAGGTAGTAAACTATGAAATTGATGTGCTAATCCAATAGCATTAACCATAACATGTTTCGCAGAACCAGGATGAACATTTACTCCATGTGTAGTGATGGTCGCTTCTGCTGCATTAAAACTTTCGAATTGCAATTCTCCAAACTCACTACCATCCATAGTATAAGCAAAATCAGCATTAAAGCGTTTTACATTAAATTTGTGAGGACCACGCCCTATTTCTTCATCAGGTGTAAAAGCAATACGAATTCGACCGTGTTTAATTTCTGGGTGCGCTTGTAAATATTTTACTGCCTCCATTATTTCTACGACACCTGCTTTATCATCTGCTCCCAATAAAGATGTACCATCTGTAACCATGAGTGTATGGCCTATTAATTTTTTTAGTTCTGGAAATACGTCTTGGCTTAAGACACGAGTGGTTTGACCTAATTTGATAGGTTGGCCATCGTAATTTTCTATAATTTGAGGATTAACATTTGTTGCATTAAAATCTGGTGATGTATCTACGTGTGCTAAGAAACCTACAGTAGGCACTTCTTTTTCTATATTACTTTCTAAAGTAGCAAAAAGATAACCATTATCATCCAACTCTGTTTCTAAGCCAAAATCCTGAAGTTCTTTTTGTAATAAATGTAATAAGTCCCATTGCTTCTCAGTAGAAGGCGTAGTTTTAGATTCGGGATTTGATTGTGTATCAATTTTTACATATCTTGATAATCTATCAATAATCTGTGCTTTCATTATGAAACATCCCCTTAGACTCTATTATTCATATTGTATGTTTTTCTATATGTTTTTCCTTTAATTCTACCATAAAATTGTTTAATGCGTGTGTATATATAATAGAGAATTTCTGCTACCAATATTCCGAAAGCAATTGATCCAGAAATCAGTGTCACTTCTAAAAATGTATTTACAGCATGTGTATAGTCGTTAGATACTAAAAATCGTGTTGCTTCATATGCAGTACCTCCAGGAACAAGTGGAATAATACCGGGTACAATGAAAATAATAACGGGTCGTTTATATCGTCGACTCATCACATGACTTAGTAAACCAAGGATTAAACTACCTAAAAAAGCCGCACCAACTTTTCCAAGATCCATATCAACTGTATATTGATAAATAGTCCATGCTAATGCACCGACAAAGCCACACGCAAGTAAAAGTCTTTTAGGAGCATTGAATATAATAGAAAAAAGTACTGTTGAAATAAAACTTATAATAAAGTGAAATAAATAAAATAACATATATAAACAGCCTTTCTTAAAGAATTAATAAAACAATAGCCACGCCTGCGCCAATAGCAAATGAAGTAAGTGCAGCCTCCACGCCACGTGACATTCCAGCCAGTAATTCACCAGCCATTAAATCTCTAATAGCATTACAAATTAAAATACCAGGCACTAATGGCATAACACTAGAAATGGTTATAATGTTCTGATTTGTAGCTATACCAAGTTTAGTAAAGGTAACAGCGATAGTAATGACGACTGCTGATGCTACAAATTCAGAAAAGAATTTAATTTGAATAAAGCGTTGTACTAAACTAAAAGTTAAAAAAGCCGCACCACCAGCTAAAACGGCTATCCAACAATCAGAAACCACTCCGCCAAACATGAGTAAGAAAAAGCCACAGGCAATTGCTGCCGCAAAAAAATTCAATAAAAAAGAATATTGTAATGAAGCCTTACTTAGATGAATGAGTTCTGATTTCGCTTCATCAATAGTTAACTCATTTTTTGCAATTTTTCTAGAAAGACTATTTGTAAGAGCAATTTTTTCTAAATCTGTAGTACGCTCTCTAATTCTTATAAGTCTTGTATTCGTTCGATCATTAAGTGAAAAAATAATAGCTGTTGATGTAACGAAACTATATGTATCATTTAAACCATAACTATGAGCAATTCGATTCATAGTATCTTCTACACGGTAAGTTTCAGCTCCAGATTCTAAAAGAATGCGTCCAGCTATTAACACAACATCAATCACCTTATTTTCATCGATAATAGTGATTGAATCATTCATAAAAGGCACCTCCACAATAATTTGACAATATGTATTGATTTTCATACATATCAATAATATTCTTCGCTTGTATAAATACTTTATTACTAAATCAGTAATTTTAAAAGTAGAATAATAAATAAATAATATAGATATTTAAATCTGTACTTAAAACAAAAAAGAGGTGCAACAGAATTCATTTTGAATTCGATGTTTCACCTCAAAATAAACAGTAAATTTTAAAGTTTAATAATAGGATTAAACATAACTTGATTACGACCTTCTTTTTTAGCTACATGGACCATATCATCGGCGTCTTTAAATACTTTTCGTTGAGATTTATATTCATCTTGAGATAAATAACCAACACCAATAGATACAGATAATTTTATGACTTCCTTATTAGGTAAATGGAATGAAGATTTTTCAACTGCCATCCTAATATTTTCAGCAAGTTTCACACTTTGATCTAAAGAATAATCGAAGATAACAATAGAAAACTCTTCGCCCCCATTACGGAAGATTTTAAATTGATGTGGCACATAATTTTTAAGCAATTGAGACATTTGTTTTAATACAGCATCTCCTGCTTTATGAGTGTATGTATCATTAACATCTTTAAAGCCGTCAATGTCAACGAGTAAAAGTGCGAGACTAGTATGTTCTAATTCGGCTTTCTTAGAAATCTTATTTAAATGTCTGTCAAATTCTTTTACATTACCTAAACCTGTTAAATAGTCATATTTATCCTCGTTTTCATAACGTGTCACAAGAGAAAAGAAATGCCAAATATCAACAAAAGTAATAGCAGAAGTAATGGTTAGTACGAATGAAATAGGTATAAACATAATTAATTCAGTTAAATCATATAACGTGGTAAAGATAGATAAAACTAAAATAATACCAATACTAATAGCATTTAAAATAGTTAAAGCAATAATATCATTTTGTTTAAGAAATGGCCCAATAATACTAACAATAATACCTGTTATAATAAGAACGATGCTATAAAAAAAAGAATTTCCGAATAAAAATATATCCACTAGACTTATGATAAGTGAGGCAATAAAAGTATAACCTAGATTTGTATAACGACCAAGGAATAGTAGCGGAACAAAAGTTAGATGAATAAGATAATGATGAAAGGGAATAGGGTAAGCTGTTAATAGTAATGCCACCAAAGTCATCAAAATTGTGACATATTCTTTAGAAAATATCATAATTTTATTTTCAGAATATTGTAATCGATGGAATAAATAAATGCCAGCTACCATAACGGCAATATTGTAAATAATTGCTTCAATCATATTGGAATCGACTCCTTTAAATTAACCATTAGTTATTGTAAGTGAAAACTTACTATTTGTCATTAGGTTGTTTGCTATAAAATATATAATATAAATTTAAGATAGACTTTCATGTTCAAATTTATAACAAAATGATATGATATAAAAAATACGTATCTTTACAAAAATTTTACAATTAACTATAACTAATCTATGAAATACAAAAAAGTGAAGATATTAAATAGTGTGGTTGAATATGAAAAATATAATGGACTAATCATATATGTGAGTGAAAGAACATTTACATATACTACTATGGTCTAATTTAAAAATATAGTGATAATTGTTTAAATAGTATAGATGAAAAAATAACAGGAAATATATGAAGGTGAACTGATGTATACTTTACTACTCATTGTTGTGACATTGGTAATCAGTTTAATAATAACGCCTATTATAATAAAGGTTTCTTTTAAATTCGATTTAGTAGATCGACCTAACTATAGAAAAGTACATACTAAACCAGTATCAGTGATGGGAGGAACTGTCATACTACTTTCATTTCTTATTGGTTTATGGTTAGGTCACCCTATCGAACGAGAAGTCAAACCTTTAGTTATTGGTATAATTATTATGTATTTTGTAGGTCTCATTGATGATATGTATGATTTAAAGCCAATTTTAAAATTAATTGGACAAATTATGGCATCATCAGTTGTTGTTTTCTACGGGATTAACATAGATTTTATTTCTTTTCCAATTGGACCCACGATTCATTTTGGCATTTTAAGTATACCTATAACTATCATATGGATTGTAGCAATTACAAATGCAATCAATTTAATTGATGGATTAGATGGCTTAGCATCCGGGGTGTCTGCAATTGGTTTAACTACCATCGCATTTATAGCTATACTACAAGGTAATATATTTATTATTATGATTTGTAGTGTATTAATAGGTGCCTTACTTGGCTTTTTATTCTTTAACTTTCATCCTGCCAAAATATTCTTAGGTGATAGTGGAGCATTAATGATTGGATTTATTATTGGCTTTTTATCCTTATTAGGTTTTAAAAACATCACATTTATTTCTTTATTCTTTCCGATTGTCATCTTAGCAGTACCATTTATTGATACGTTATTTGCGATGATTAGAAGAATGAGAAATGGCCAACATATTATGCAAGCCGATAAATCACATTTACACCATAAACTTCTTGCATTAGGATATACTCATCGTCAAACTGTACTATTGATATACTCTATTGCGATTATGTTTAGTTTATCAAGTATTATATTGTATTTATCACAACCATTAGGGGTATTACTTATGTTTATTCTAATCGTCATCACAATTGAACTTATCGTTGAATTTACTGGTTTAATAGATGATAGTTATCGTCCTATTCTTAATTTAATTTCTAAAAAAAATGACGGTGCATCTCGCCATAAGATAAACCATAAATAATACTTTTATTCACTTATTTACAAAAGCCAGCAATCGTAAGAGTTTGCTGGCTTTTGTAATTTAATTAATTTGTTTCAATGTCAAAAGGTAATTGCTTAGGCGTATTTTTTTCTAAATCATATTGACTTGCTGTATTACGGTTTAAAAATTCGATAAATGAGTCGTATTCTGTTTCTACAACATCAATCTTATAACTCACTTTATCAGTGTAAACTTTGTCTCTTAGAAAAAAAGAAGTTGAAGCAAGTTCATACTCAAATTTACCTGTTAAGTCATAATTAATGGTAACAGTAGTGGGAATAGCATTTCTTAATTCTACACGGCCGATATCGTAAATCACATCTCGTACTGCACCACTATACGCACGAATTAACCCGCCACCGCCAAGTTTAATGCCACCAAAATACCGAGTAACTACTACACAAGCATTATGAATATCCAGTTTTTTTAATATTTCAAGCATAGGAACACCTGCTGTTCCTGTTGGTTCTCCATCATCGTTGGCTTTTTGTATATTCATTTGATTGCCAACAGTATACGCAGAACAATTATGTGTTGCTTCTTTATGAGTTTGTTTTACTTCTTCTATAAACATCTTAGCCTCTTCTTCTGAGGAAACAGGTTTGATATGAGCAATAAATCGAGATTTATTAATTATATTTTCAATAATATGTTCTTTTTTTATAGTAATAACATGATCACTCAATTTATAAATACCTCCACGATATGATTAATATGAATTTTATTATACACGTTTGTTTTCTTTTAGATAAATAATTGATTATGAATTTCCTTTTTTATTAAAATAATTTATAATACTGTTGAGTATAATTGAGGAGGACGATTATGAAAATTGCAGTAATGACAGACTCTACTGCGAATCTGCCAAAACATATTATTGAAAAATATCAGATACCAGTTGCACCACTGAGTGTAACATTTGATGATGGAGAAACATTTACTGAACATCCAGATCTTTCAAAAGAATCTTTTTATAAAAAAATGGCCGCATCTAAAACAATTCCTACAACAAGTCAACCGGCTATTGGTGAATGGATAAAGAATTATGAGGAATTGAGAGATAAAGGTTATACAGATGTTATCGTCTTTAATTTATCAAGTGGTATTAGTGGTAGTTACCCATCAGCAACACAAGCAGGTGAAATGGTAGATGGCATTCAAGTCCACACATTTGATACAAGATTAGCTTCTATGATTGAAGGCAGCTATGTGATTTATACATTAAAATTGATTGAAGACGGAGCAACCCCTAACGAAATTATTGAGGAATTAACGTCTATTCGTAAAGATACAGGTGCATACTTATTTGTTGATGATTTAAAAAATTTACAAAAAAGTGGTCGTATTACTGGTGCTCAAGCATGGATTGGAACACTTTTACAAATGAAGCCAGTGCTTAAGTTTGAAGAAGATGGGAAAATTTATCCTTTAGAAAAAGTACGTACACGTAAGCGAGCTTATAATTCTATAGAACAACATGCACTTGATATTGCGAAAAATATTAATGATGTAACAGTTTTTGTGATTAATGGTGATAAAACAAAAGAGGGTAAAGATTTTTGTGCTAAATTAAAAGAGAAATATTCAGACATTAATATTCAATATTGTGAATATGGACCAGTCATTGCATCTCATTTAGGTTCAGGCGGAATCGGAGTTGGATATTTCCCAAGAAAAATTGTAATCGAATAAGATGAAGGTCTAATCGTTAAAAGTGAGAACATGGAGGGCTAAGGTACCCATCTCCTTTTCGATTAGACTTTTTTTATTTTAATAAGGAAGTGATGAAATATTAAATATTATGGAAGATTAGTATCTTCAGAAATAGAATTAAAAGATGAAATAATCAGTGAGAAAACGTTAGGTATCGTAAAGAGTTCAAAAGGATATCGGTGTATTCAATGTGGGAATGAAGATAGTGCTCATTTCTATCAATATTTTTCCTCTATTCTTAATAAAAAAGTAATATATTGTCGACAATGTATACATTTAGGAAGAATGGATAATATTACTGAATATAAAATAATTAAAAGTAAAAATGTTAAATCAGAGGGATTATATACATTATCTTTTAAATTATCTGAACAGCAATGTTATGCATCTGAAAAAATCTTATCTGCTATAGAAAACAGTGAAAACTTACTATTATATGCGGTAACTGGTGCAGGAAAAACAGAGATGATATATGAGGGTATTAGCTTATCACGTAAAAGAGGATTTAATATAGCAATCATCTCTCCAAGAGTAGATGTAGTAGTAGAGGTTAGCCAGCGTATTAAAGAAGTTTTTTTGAAAGAAAATATTGACGTGTTGCATCAATCAAGTAAACAACAATATAACGGACATTTTGTAATTTGTACTATCCATCAACTATATCGATTTAAAAATCACTTTGAAGTTATTTTTGTCGACGAAGTTGATGCATTTCCGCTACCTATTGATCATCATCTACAAAATGCTATTAGACAAGCGGCTAAACCGCTATCTACATTGATTTATATGACTGCAACACCACCTAGACATTTACTGCGTCAAATACCAAAACATCGCATTATACAGTTACCTGCTCGCTTTCATAGACACCCTTTACCAGTTCCAAAATTTAAATATTTTAAATTAAATATGTATCGTACTCAAAGTTTTTTAAAGTACATGTTATTAAATCAGATAGAAAATAAAAGATTTACGTTAGTATTTTTTAATAATATAGAAAAGATGATTAAGGTATCCGAATACTATAAAAAAGTATTTTCAGATTTGATATGTATTTCAAGTGAAGATGCTTTACGTTTTGAAAAAGTGAAAGCACTTCGTGAAGGAAAACATCGAATTGTTTTTACAACAACAATTTTAGAACGTGGATTTACTATGGCTCAATTAGACGTTATCGTAATTAATGCAGATACATTTGAAAAGGCTGCATTAGTGCAAATTGCTGGAAGAGTTGGACGTAAACAAGAAGCCCCCACAGGAATGGTATTATTTCTTCATGAAGGTGTGAGTATATCAATGTTGATGGCTAAAAAAGATATTACAAGAATGAATAAATTAGGGATTCAAAGAGGGTGGATCGATGAATAAATGTATTCAGTGTGCTACTCCTATTCACGAAGAGCTATCTATATTTAATTTTTATAAACCACCACAACAATTTTGTGAAACATGCAAAAAACAATGGCAAGCCATTAAACTTGATATCAATGATGAAAAAAGATGTACAAGATGTCTTAATTATAAAATAAAAGCAAGTGATGAATGTTTAGACTGTAAATGTCTCAATCTGCAATTCACCCTAATGTCACAACTGTATTGTGACTATAAATATGATGGAATAATGAAAGAAACGATTCATCATTACAAATTTATGAAGGACTACTATTTAGCTGAGGTTTTAGCTTCAAAGTTAACGTTGCCTAAAACGTCATATGACTATATTGTTCCTATTCCATCCCCTTATAAAAGAGATGAACATCGAACGTTTAATCCAGTAACCACTGTTTTGGACAAAATGGGGGTAAGCTATATAGAATTATTAGGGACACGTTCACGACCTAAACAATCAAGACTTGGAAAAAGAGAGCGATTTAAAGCTGACAATCCGTTCTATCTTAAAGAAAATATAGATATTACGAATAAAAATATTTTACTGATCGATGATATCTATACTACCGGTTTGACAGTTCATTATGCTGGAAGTGTATTATGTAATAAAAAAGTCAGAAAATTCAAAGTGTTTGCGTTTTCAAGATGACTTAAAAATGATATTATATTAGTAAGGAATTACCAATATTAGAGGTTAAAGGAGAGATAACTATGATTAGATTTGAAATTCATGGAGATAACCTCACTATTACAGATGCTATCCGCAACTATATTGAGGAAAAAATTGGTAAACTTGAACGTTATTTTAATAATGTGCCAAACGCTGTAGCACATGTAAAAGTTAAGACGTATCAAAATTCAGCTACTAAAATCGAGGTAACAATCCCATTGAAAAATGTTACATTGAGAGCTGAAGAACGACATGACGATTTATATGCAGGCATTGATTTAGTTACAAGTAAACTAGAACGTCAAGTTCGTAAATATAAAACACGTATAAATCGTAAAAATAGAGATCATGGAGAGCAAGAGCCATTTGTTAATGAGGTACAAACAGCGATTAATGAAGAAGGAGAGACATCTTCTGCTCAATCAAATGATAATGAAATAGAAATCATACGTTCTAAACAATTTAGTTTAAAACCAATGGATTCTGAAGAAGCAGTACTACAAATGGATTTACTAGGACATGATTTTTATATCTTTACTGATCGCGACACTGATGGTACAAGCATCGTTTATCGACGTAAAGATGGTAAATATGGATTAATTGAAACAACTGAGTAATTAAATGAAAAGTGAAAGTTGAGAGTGGGGTAACAATATCCTACTCTCTTTTTATTTAATCGAAAATAATAACTAAACTTTATTACATAATATATTAAGAATCATAAGTTTAAGCATATCTGATTTCCAACTTATACACTTATTCATGGACGGTATAATCAAGCTGTGCTAATGTTATGAGGTAATTAAAAACTGAATAGATAATAGAATAAAAAGAATAGAGAGAAAGTTTAAATTTAAAAGTAATAATTGTACGCAATTAAGCATATCGATTATATGAGTATTTAAGTATAAATTTATACATATAAATGATATGATAAGTTGTTGTAGGCCAAACAGTTTTTAAGCTAAAGGAGCGAACATAATGGGATTTTTATCAAAAATTGTTGACGGCAATAAAAAAGAAGTGAAACGTTTAAGTAAAAAAGCTGATGAAGTACTCGCTTTAGAGGAAGACATGGCTATTTTAACTGATGAAGAAATCAGAAATAAAACGAAACAATTTCAAGACGAAGCACAAGCAATTGAAGATGTAAAAAAACAAAATGATTATTTAGATAAAATTTTGCCACAAGCATTTGCATTAGTACGTGAAGGGGCAAAACGTGTGTTTAATATGTCACCATACAAAGTACAAGTCATGGGTGGTATTGCTATTCATAAAGGTGATATTGCTGAAATGAGAACTGGTGAAGGTAAAACGTTAACTGCGACAATGCCAACATATTTAAATGCCATAGCAGGACGAGGGGTTCATGTTATTACAGTCAATGAATACTTATCTAGTGTTCAAAGTGAAGAAATGGCCGAATTATATGAATTTTTAGGATTAACAGTTGGTTTAAATTTAAATAGTAAATCTACGGAAGAAAAACGTGACGCATATGCAAAAGATATTACTTATAGTACAAATAACGAATTAGGCTTTGATTACTTAAGGGATAATATGGTGAATTATGCTGAAGAACGTGTAATGAGACCGTTGCATTTTGCGATTATTGATGAGGTTGACTCTATTTTAATAGATGAGGCACGTACACCGCTAATTATTTCAGGTGAAGCTGAAAAATCAACTTCTCTTTATACTCAAGCGAATGTCTTTGCTAAAATGCTTAAAGCAGATGAAGATTATAAGTATGATGAAAAAACAAAGGCTGTTCATTTAACGGAACAAGGTGCAGATAAAGCAGAACGCATGTTTAAAATTGATAATTTATATGATGTTCAAAATGTAGATATTATTAGTCATATTAACACTGCTTTAAGAGCACATGTTACTTTACAACGTGACGTTGATTATATGGTTGTGGATGGAGAAGTATTAATTGTAGACCAATTTACTGGTCGTACAATGCCTGGACGTCGTTTTTCTGAAGGATTGCATCAAGCCATTGAAGCAAAAGAAGGCGTAAAAATTCAAAATGAATCTAAGACAATGGCATCAATTACATTCCAAAACTACTTCCGTATGTACAATAAATTAGCGGGAATGACTGGTACTGCTAAAACTGAAGAAGAAGAATTCCGTAATATTTATAATATGACAGTAACTCAAATCCCAACGAATAAACCTGTTCAACGTCAAGACAAATCTGATTTAATTTATATTAGTCAAAAAGGAAAATTTGACGCAGTTGTAGACGATGTGGTTGAAAAACATAAACAAGGACAACCCGTTTTATTAGGTACTGTTGCAGTAGAAACAAGTGAATACATTTCGAATTTATTGAAAAAACGTGGTGTACGTCATGATGTTTTAAATGCCAAAAACCATGAAAGAGAAGCTGAAATTGTAGCAAATGCGGGACAAAAAGGTGCAGTTACTATTGCTACTAATATGGCCGGACGTGGAACAGACATTAAATTAGGTGAAGGCGTAGAAGAAATAGGTGGCCTTGCAGTAATAGGTACCGAAAGACATGAATCTCGTCGTATTGATGATCAGTTGCGTGGTCGTTCAGGTCGTCAAGGTGATAAAGGGGATAGTCGTTTCTATCTATCATTACAAGATGAATTAATGGTTCGTTTTGGTTCTGAAAGACTTCAAAAAATGATGAATCGTTTAGGTATGGATGATTCAACGCCAATAGAATCTAAAATGGTTTCACGTGCAGTTGAATCAGCTCAAAAACGTGTTGAAGGAAATAACTTTGATGCACGTAAACGAATTCTTGAATACGATGAAGTTTTACGTAAACAACGTGAGATTATTTATAATGAACGTAATAGTATTATAGATTCAGAGGATAGTTCAGAAATTGTTATTGCAATGATGCGTACTACTTTACAGAGAGCTATTAACTATTATATTAATGATGAAGATGATAACCTTGATTATGGACCATTTATAGATTATGTTAATGATGTGTTTATTCAAGAAGGAGAATTAACAGAAGAAGAAATTAAAGGTAAAGATTCTGAAGACATTTTCGAAGTGGTGTGGACTAAAATTGAAAAAGGCTATGAAAGTCAAAAAGAAAAAATTGGAGATCAAATGCCTGAATTTGAACGTATGATTTTATTACGTTCTATTGATACGCATTGGACTGATCACATTGATACAATGGATCAGTTGCGCCAAGGTATACACTTACGTTCATATGCTCAACAAAATCCACTTCGTGATTACCAAAATGAAGGACACGAGTTATTTGACTTAATGATGCAAGCTATTGAAGAAGATACGTCTAAATATATATTAAAATCAGTTATTCAAGTAGACGAACAAGTTGAACGTGAAAAAACAACAGATTTTGGTAAGGCACAACATGTATCTGCTGAAGATGGTAAAGAAAAAGCGAAAAAACAACCTATTGTCAAAGGTGAGAAAATCGGACGTAATGATCCTTGTCCTTGTGGTAGTGGTAAAAAATATAAAAATTGCCATGGTAAAGAAGAATAATATCAACTAAATATTATTAGGCGAGATTGTGACGTATATTGCTTATCATTTAATAGCTTCTGTCACGATCTCGTATTTTATTTAAAGAATTTATAAATAAAGGAGACATAAACAGTGGAATTATCAGAAATTAAACGTAATATTGATGAATATAATAATGATTTAGAACAAATTAGGGGGTCTCTTTGACTTAGAAAATAAAGAAACCAATATTCAAGAATATGAAGAAATGATGACAGAACCGGATTTTTGGAATGATCAAAATAAAGCTCAAAATATTATTGATAAAAATAATGCATTAAAGTCGGTAGTTAATGGTTACTATGAACTCAACCAAAAATTAGAAGATATGACTGCAACATGGGAATTACTTCAAGAGGAATATGATGATGAAATCAAAGAAGATTTAGAACAAGATAGTGTAGCATTCAGAGAACAAGTAGATCAGTTTGAATTGCAATTATTGTTAGATGGCCCCCATGATGCAAATAATGCCATTTTAGAGTTACATCCTGGCGCTGGGGGTACTGAATCTCAAGACTGGGCAAGTATGTTATTAAGAATGTATCAAAGATATGGTGAACAACAAGGTTTTAAAGTAGAAACGCTAGATTATTTACCAGGTGATGAAGCGGGAGTAAAAAGTGTGACATTATTAATTAAAGGTCATAATGCTTACGGTTACTTAAAAGCAGAAAAAGGAGTACATCGCCTTGTAAGAATTTCACCTTTTGATTCATCTGGAAGACGTCATACATCATTTGCTTCTTGTGATGTTATACCGGAATTTGATAATGATGAAATAGAAATTGAAATTAATCCTGATGATATTACGGTAGATACATTTAGAGCGTCAGGTGCAGGTGGACAACATATCAATAAAACAGAATCTGCAATCCGTATTACTCACCATCCAACTGGAATTGTAGTGAATAACCAAAATGAACGTTCTCAAATCAAAAACCGTGAAGCTGCAATGAAAATGTTGAAATCTAAATTATATCAATTAAAGTTAGAAGAGCAAGAACGTGAAATGGCAGAAATTCGTGGTGAACAAAAGGAAATAGGATGGGGAAGTCAAATTCGTTCATATGTATTCCATCCATACTCTATGGTAAAAGATCATCGTACAAATGAAGAAACTGCTAAAGTAGATGCAGTAATGGATGGAGATATTGCCCCATTCATAGAAGCTTACTTACGACAAACAATGTCACAAAATGATTAATTTAATTGTTTGTGATAAAAAATAAAAATTTAAAAAACTAAGTAAATCTAACTTTAAAATGTAATTCATGATTGGTAATATTACCAATTCAATCAATTTAAACTAATTTAGGAGTGTTATTTAACCTTTATATTACAAGGTTTTAACATTCCTCTTTTTTAATGTTGTTTATGCTAAAGTATTAATGAACAAAAATACATTACAGCAAAGGAATGACAACATGTTAAAAAAATCAATGACTGTAACATTTGCTTCAATTGTAGCAATTACTGGTTTAAATACATTAGCACATGCACAACAAACACACATTGTTAAAGAAAAAACAAATGTAGAAATACTGGCACAACAATTTTCTACAACTGCAGATGAAATTAAAAAATTAAATCATATAACTAACGATGAAATTGAAAAAGATGCTTCAATAGTCGTACCTGATAAAGATATCGTTGAAGTTAAATCTGGTGATACATTAAATAAAATTGCAAAAGCGTATCATTTAACATTAGATGAATTATATGCATTTAATCCAGGAGTAACACCGTTAATTCATCCTGGTGATTTAATTGCAGTAAGTGACAAAGGTTCAGCAACATTAGAAAGTCAATTGATAAGTGATAGTGATGTATACACTATCCCTTATTCAATTGAAGCTGCGCCGTTAAGCTATAATAGCACTGAAACTGGGGCATATGTGGCACCTTCATCATATGTTAATAGTAGTAATTACAATACAGAAACAGTAAGTGCACCAGTATATTATAATAGTAGTGCTTTAAATAACCAAGGTAATCATTACTATTTTGGTAACTGTACATATTATGCATTTGATCGTAGACAACAGTTAGGACGTTCAGTAGGTAGCTATTGGGGAAATGCAAATAATTGGGCAAACTCAGCTAGATCTGCTGGCTTAGTGGTCGATCATCGTCCTGAAGTAGGCGCTATTTTCCAAACAACAGCGGGTTATTATGGTCATGTGGGTGTCGTAGAACGTGTAAACAACGATGGTTCATTTTATGTTTCAGAGATGAATTGGAATGGTCATTTCAATGATGTTACAAATAGAACAATTCATAGTTCATCAGGTTATAATTTTATACACTAATCTATATGCTAAAGAATTTACAATAGTTAAACATCAGCAAAGTATGTGCTTTGTTGATGTTTTTTAATTATTAGCAAACATACAGGTCATTGTTTAAAAGTAGAAATGAAAAGTCCCGAAATTAATATAATTAAAACTTTTTATAGAAACATTGATTGATATAATAAATACAAGTATAATTTTTATTTAATAACATATGGAGGTATAACATTATGGGGGTTCATCAATACTTTAAACGTTTATCTGATCTTGAAAAATTAATTAGATTACCAGGGAAATTCAAATATTTTGAGCATAATGTTGCAGCACATTCTTTTAAAGTTACTAAAATAGCACAATATTTAGCAACAGTTGAAGAATATCATGGTAATACGATTGATTGGAAAAGTTTGTATGAAAAAGCCCTTAATCATGATTTTGCAGAGGTATTTACAGGGGATATTAAAACACCAGTTAAATATGCAAGTAAAGAATTAAAAATGTTATTTTCTCAAGTCGAAGAAGAAATGGTAGATACGTTTATTAATGAAGAAATTCCAAAGCCATATCAAGATATTTATCGGAAAAGACTTCAAGAAGGAAAAGATGATTCTATAGAAGGTCAAATTTTATCGGTAGCTGATAAAATTGATTTATTGTATGAAACATTTGGTGAAATTCAAAAGCGTAATCCTGAAGCTCTGTTTTTTGAAATTTATGAACATAGTTTAGAAACAATAATGCAGTTTGATCATTTAAGTTCGGTACAAGATTTTATTGATCACGTTATACCAGAAATGCTTACGGAAAACTTTATTCCTCGTGCTGAACTGCGAGAAACAACAATGACTATTTTAGAAAGACGAAGACGAAATGGGTGAATATAATGATATGGTATGCTTTAGCTGCTTTCTTTCCATGTATCTTAGTTATTGTATTTAGTGTAATTACCAGAAGTAAATGGGTAGGCGTTATTGTAACATTAATATTAATTGCCGCTTCAGTGTACAAGGGATTCTTTCATAATGAATGGATTATATTTTTAGATGTAGTATCTATCCTAGCTGGTTATGTGATTATTGATAATTTAGAATTTCACAAACATCAAGACTAAGCCAAAAAAATTGCAGTACTATACCATTTGTTTTATATTATTAATACATATCTAAAAAAATACGTCAACATACTAAGATGAGTCATAAATATAGAGAAGCGATTTATATTTGTGTCTCATTTTTTATATGTATAAAAAGTAACGACAAACGTAAGCGAACAAACGTTTGTTTTTTTATTCGATTTTTTGTTAAAATGAGCATAAATAATATTATTTTTAATGAAATGAATTATTAATAAAATTAACTGAGGAGGCGCTTGAAAGAATGGTAGAACATCATCCTTTTAAATTAAATTCTGAATTTGAACCACAAGGGGACCAGCCTCAAGCTATAAAAAAAATTGTTGAAGGTGTTAAAGCTGGTAAACGCCACCAAACATTACTTGGTGCAACAGGTACAGGTAAAACATTTACAATGAGTAATGTTATTAAAGAAGTTGGAAAACCTACGTTAATAATAGCGCATAATAAAACGTTAGCAGGTCAATTGTATAGTGAATTTAAAGAGTTTTTTCCTGAAAATAGGGTAGAGTATTTCGTAAGTTACTACGATTACTATCAACCTGAAGCATATGTGCCATCAACTGATACATTTATTGAAAAAGACGCCTCAATTAACGATGAGATTGATCAACTTCGACATTCAGCTACAAGTGCTTTATTCGAACGTGATGATGTAATTATTATTGCAAGTGTAAGTTGTATTTATGGTTTAGGTAATCCAAAAGAATATAAAGATTTAGTTGTTAGCGTTCGAGTAGGAATGGAAATGGATAGAAGTGAGCTTCTTCGAAAATTAGTCGATGTCCAGTATTCAAGGAACGATATCGATTTTCAACGTGGTACGTTCAGAGTACGAGGAGATGTTGTAGAAATCTTTCCCGCTTCAAGAGAAGAAATGTGTATTCGAGTCGAGTTCTTTGGCGATGAAATTGACAGGATTAGAGAAGTAAATTATCTTACTGGTGAAGTAATACGTGAAAGAGAACATTTTGCTATATTCCCTGCTTCTCACTTTGTTACTAGAGAAGAAAAAATGAAAGACGCTATTGAACGTATTGAAAAAGAACTTGAAGAGCGATTAAAAGAATTGAAAGCTGAAAATAAATTATTAGAAGCACAACGTCTAGAACAACGTACAAATTATGATTTAGAAATGATGAGAGAGATGGGATTTTGTTCAGGAATAGAGAATTATTCTGTTCATTTGACATTAAGACCACTCGGTTCTACCCCTTATACATTACTTGATTATTTTGATGATGATTGGCTTGTAATGATAGATGAGTCACACGTGACGTTACCTCAAATTAGAGGTATGTTTAACGGAGACCAAGCACGTAAAAAAGTACTTGTAGATCATGGCTTCCGTTTACCAAGCGCCATGGATAACCGTCCACTTAAATTTGAAGAATTTGAACAAAAAACGAAACAACTCGTTTATGTTTCAGCAACACCAGGTCCATATGAAATTGAACATACTGATAAAATGGTAGAACAAATTATTCGACCAACTGGTTTATTAGATCCTAAAATTGATGTTCGACCTACGAAGAATCAAATTGATGATTTACTCAGTGAAATTCAAGAAAGAATTGATAGGAATGAACGTGTGCTTGTAACAACCTTAACTAAAAAAATGAGTGAAGATTTGACAACGTATATGAAAGAGGCAGGAATTAAAGTGAATTATCTTCATTCTGAAATCAAAACACTTGAACGTATAGAAATTATACGTGATTTAAGAATGGGCACATATGATGCTGTGGTAGGTATCAATTTGCTTAGAGAGGGTATCGATATACCTGAGGTGTCGTTAGTTGTTATTTTAGATGCAGATAAAGAAGGATTTTTACGTTCAAATCGTTCACTTATTCAAACCATTGGACGTGCTGCCCGTAACGATAAAGGAGAAGTTATCATGTATGCCGATAAGATAACAGACTCTATGCAATACGCAATTGATGAAACACAGCGTCGTCGAGAAATACAAATGGCACATAACGAAAAATATGGTATTACTCCTAAAACAATCAATAAAAAAATACATGACGTTATCAGTGCTACAGTTGATAATAATGAAACAAATGAAAAACAACAAACTGAAGTACCTAAGAAAATGACTAAGAAAGAACGTCAAAAAACAATCGAAAATATTGAAAAAGAAATGAAAAAAGCAGCTAAAGATTTAGACTTTGAAAGAGCAACAGAATTGAGAGATATGTTATTTGAACTAAAAGCAGAAGGGTGATTGTTAAATGAAAGGTCCAAGTATCGTAGTTAAAGGTGCAAGAGCACATAACTTAAAAGATATCGATATTGAGTTACCGAAGAATAAACTTATAGTGATGACTGGTCTCTCTGGATCGGGGAAATCATCACTTGCATTTGACACAATATATGCTGAAGGACAACGTCGGTATGTAGAATCTTTAAGTGCCTATGCACGACAATTTCTAGGGCAAATGGATAAGCCAGATGTTGATACTATTGAAGGATTATCGCCTGCAATTTCAATTGACCAAAAAACGACAAGTAAAAATCCACGTTCTACAGTAGCTACCGTGACTGAAATATATGATTACATTCGATTGTTATATGCCCGTGTGGGTAAAGCATTTTGTCCATATCATGGAATCGAAATCGAATCGCAAACCGTTCAACAAATGGTAGATCGTATATTAGATTTAGAAGAAAGAACTAAAATTCAAATTTTAGCTCCTTTAGTTTCACATCGAAAAGGCAGTCATGAAAAACTAATTGAAGACATTGGTAAAAAGGGATACGTCAGATTACGTATCGATGGTGAAGTGGTCGATATAAACGACGTTCCTGTACTAGATAAAAATAAAAATCACACTATTGAAGTTGTTGTGGATCGATTAGTTGTAAAATCAGGAATAGAATCAAGATTAGCAGATTCAATAGAAATAAGTTTAGAATTAGGAGAAGGAAACCTTACTGTCGATGTCATTGGTGGAGAAGATTTTAAATTCTCTGAAAATCATGCTTGTCCAATTTGTGGATTTTCTATAGGTGAATTAGAACCTAGAATGTTTAGTTTTAATAGTCCATTTGGTGCTTGTCCAACTTGTGATGGATTAGGTCAAAGACTTACAGTGGATTTAGATTTGGTCGTACCAGATACTAACAAAACTTTAAATGAAGGTGCGATTGAACCATGGGAACCTACAAGTTCCGATTTTTATCCAACATTATTAAAACGAGTATGTGAAGTTTATAAAATTAATATGGATAAGCCATATAAAAAATTGACGGATAGACAAAAAGATATTCTTATGAATGGTTCAGGCGATAAAGAAATTGAGTTTGCATTTCATAGTCGAAATGGAGGCACACGTCGTAGAAAGATGAAATTTGAAGGCGTGGTTCCTAATATAGATCGTCGCTATCATGAATCACCATCAGAATACACACGTGAAATGATGAGTAGATATATGACTGAACTCCCATGTGAAACATGTCATGGTAAACGATTAAGTAAAGAAGCACTTTCAGTATATGTTGGTGGATATAATATTGGAGAAGTTGTAGAATATTCAATAAAAAATGCACTTAAATTTTATGAGAATATAGAGTTATCAGAGCAAGATAAAGCAATTGCTAAACAAATTTTAATTGAGATTATTTCACGGTTAACATTCCTAAATAATGTAGGTCTCGATTATTTAACATTGAATCGTTCTTCAGGGACATTATCAGGTGGAGAAGCACAACGTATTCGTCTTGCTACTCAAATCGGGTCACGATTGACAGGTGTGCTTTATGTATTAGATGAACCTTCTATTGGATTACATCAACGTGATAATGATCGTTTGATTAATACATTAAAAGAGATGAGAGATTTAGGTAACACACTGATTGTTGTTGAACATGATGATGATACGATGAGAGCAGCAGATTACCTTGTCGATGTTGGGCCAGGTGCAGGTAATCATGGTGGCGAAATTGTGTCAAGTGGTACTCCTAAAAAAGTAATGAAAGATAAGAAATCTTTAACAGGTCAATACTTGAGTGGTAAAAAACGTATTGATGTACCAGAACATCGCAGAGAAATTACGAATCGTAAAATATCGATTGAAGGAGCAAAAAGTAATAATTTAAAAGATATTGATGTAGATATTCCATTGTCAGTAATGACGGTTGTAACAGGTGTGTCTGGCTCAGGTAAGAGTTCATTAGTTAATGAAGTGTTATATAAATCATTAGCTCAAAAAATAAATAATTCTAAAGTTAAACCTGGGGAACACGATGAAATCAGAGGCATCGATCAATTAGATAAGATTATAGATATTGATCAATCACCTATAGGAAGAACACCACGTTCTAATCCGGCGACATATACAGGTGTATTTGATGATATTAGAGATGTTTTTGCTCAAACGAATGAAGCTAAAATAAGAGGTTATCAAAAAGGACGCTTTAGTTTTAACGTTAAAGGTGGTCGTTGTGAAGCATGTAAAGGTGATGGCATTATTAAAATAGAAATGCACTTCTTACCAGATGTATATGTTCCATGTGAAGTATGTGATGGTAAAAGGTACAATAGAGAAACTTTAGAGGTCACATATAAAGGAAAAAATATTGCAGATGTATTAGCAATGACAGTAGAAGAAGCGACTTATTTCTTTGAAAATATTCCTAAAATCCATCGAAAATTACAAACACTCGTAGATGTAGGATTAGGCTATATTACTTTAGGACAACAAGCAACCACACTTTCTGGTGGAGAAGCACAACGTGTAAAACTGGCATCAGAATTACACAAGCGTTCTACAGGACGCTCAATATATATTTTAGATGAACCTACTACAGGTCTTCATGTTGATGATATTAGTCGATTATTAAAAGTGTTAAATCGACTTGTGGAAAATGGGGATACAGTGGTTATTATTGAACATAATTTAGATGTTATTAAAACAGCTGATTATATCATAGATTTAGGACCAGAAGGTGGCGAAGGTGGCGGTACTATTGTTGCAACTGGAACGCCAGAAGACATTGCAAATGTGGAAGCCTCTTATACAGGTAAGTACTTAAAAACAGTGCTAGAACGTGATAAAGCACAAGCTGAATAAAGAGTTTTAGTATGCGAAAGTGTTTTTTAGAATATAAAAGAAGTAGAGTATCATTTTACTGGCTATAATGAAGGGCCCGGGACATAAATAAATCCCAAAATAATATAGAAGATATGATTCAGTTAAGAATCATATCTTTTCTTATGTTATTAATACTTCGTATTGTTTGGCTATGCGTTATTGATAAACAACTCCATCTAGCCCTATCTAAGTTTTCAAGTTGTCTTGTTTCACCAGGAGTTTCCGCCAATGACACAAAGCATTTTAGTGTGATGTTACATTAAAATACTTTAAGGGAATAAGACACTTTCGTATAAATTATTAAATATCATTAAACTAAGTTAACGAGGTATTTTATGTGTAAAATTAGGAGTAGAAAATTAATTTTCTACTCCTTTTTTATATAACATATTGTTATATTTTTGATATGATAAGAGATGAATTAATTCAAGTGAATTTTGAGGTGAACTCATGTTAACAACAGATAGATTGGTTAAATCATTAAATCTTAAGTTATTTACTGGAGAAAACGGGTTAAATAAAATAATTAAAAATATTGATATTTCTAGACCTGGTCTAGAAATGGCAGGATACTTTTCTCATTATGCAGCAGATCGTATTCAATTATTAGGTACTACTGAATTATCATTTTACAATTTACTACCAGATGAAGAAAGACAGGGACGAATGAGAAAATTATGTCGTCCTGAAACACCAGCGATAATTGTAACTAGAGGATTAGAGCCACCTCAGGAACTTATTGAAGCGGCTCAAGATATGGATACACCTTTGATTGTTTCTAAGGATGCTACAACAAGTTTAATGAGTCGATTAACGACATTTTTAGAACATGAGTTAGCTAAAACAACTTCTTTACATGGTGTATTAGTAGACGTATATGGTGTAGGAGTATTGATTACAGGGGACTCTGGAATCGGGAAAAGTGAAACAGCATTAGAATTAGTAAAACGCGGACATCGTTTAGTAGCAGATGATAACGTTGAAATACGAGAAATTACAAAAGATGAATTGATTGGAACACCACCTAAATTAATTGAACATTTATTAGAAATACGTGGACTAGGAATTATAAATGTTATGACTTTATTTGGAGCGGGTTCAATTCTAACTCAAAAACAAATTCGATTAAATATTAATCTTGAAAATTGGAATAAGGATAAATTATATGATCGTGTGGGTTTAAATGAAGAAACTTTAAAGATTTTAGATACAGAAATAACTAAAAAAACAATTCCTGTAAGACCGGGGAGAAATGTTGCTGTTATTATAGAAGTAGCTGCAATGAATTATCGTTTGAATATCATAGGTATTAATACAGCTGAAGAATTTAATCAACGTTTGAATGAAGAAATTCTCAAGAATGGGAATCAGAATGAAGGGAAGTAACATATGTTTTTTAATTTGAATTATATAAATCCTACTGCTATCGATATAGGCCCTTTATCGATAAAATGGTACGGAATTATTATTGCAGTAGGGATATTGATTGGGTATTTTATTGCTCAAGCAAGCTTGAAATCTATAGGCTTACATAAAGATACGTTAGTAGATATTATCTTTTATTGTGCAATTTTTGGATTTCTAGTTGCAAGAATTTATTTTGTTATATTTCAATGGCCTTATTACATGGAAAATCCGTCAGAAATACCTAAAATTTGGCATGGCGGGATAGCTATTCACGGTGGACTAATAGGTGGATTTATTACTGGAATCATTCTATGTAAATTAAAAAATCTCAATCCTTTCCAAATTGGAGACATTGTTGCGCCAAGTATTATATTAGCTCAAGGTGTAGGAAGATGGGGCAATTTTATGAATCATGAAGCTCACGGTGGACCAGTATCAAGAACATTTCTAGAAAATATACATATTCCAGAATTTATTATTCGAAATATGTATATTGAAGGTGTATACTATCACCCTACTTTTCTGTATGAATCAATTTGGGATGTACTTGGATTTATTATATTAATTACACTTAGAAAGCATCTACGTGTTGGAGAAACATTTTCATTATATCTTATTTGGTATTCAATAGGACGATTTTTCGTTGAAGGATTACGAACAGATAGTTTAATGTTAACAAGTCATATTCGCGTAGCTCAACTTGTTTCAGTTATTTTAATTATTATTGGTATCACTTTAATTATCTCTCGTCGAATAAAATATCAACCTGCTATTTATAAAAATGCCGGACCATTAACTTGGAATTCAAGAGTGAAAGTGAAATAATGAGACGATTAACCATTATTAATAAACAATCCATTAATCCATTATGGCGTATTTACCAATTTGTTCGTTTTTCTAAAGTTTTAAAAAATACATTGATAATAGAAGTGAGTCGATTTATTCCTTTTTTAAATATAAAAAGATACATTTATATTCATTTTTTGAAGATGTCAATTGGGAAACGGACTGCATTTGCCTATAAGGTGATGCCTGATATTTTTCATCCTCAGTTAATATCTATTGGCAGTAATACTGTTATTGGTTATAATACAACAATATTAACGCATGAAATTTTAGTAAATGAGTATCGTTATGGACGAGTAGATATTGGTTCTCAAACTTTAATTGGAGCGAATGTGACTATTTTGCCTGGGGTGAAAATAGGTCATAACGTTATTATTAAAGCAGGCACTATCGTTTCTAAAGATGTTCCAAATGATACGATTGCTTTTGGAAACCCCATGCAAATCCATGATAAATAAGAAAGAGGTGACAAAGCATGGCACGTAAGGATCAAAAAATTATTCCAATGACTTTTGATGAAAATTTTTATCGAAAGATGGCAGATCAAAAATATAAACAGAAAAATTATAGAAAAGCAGCTGAATATTATAAAAATGTGCTTGATTTGTCACCTGAAGATTTTGATATAAAACTTAAGTATGCGGATTGTTTAAAAGAATTGAATTTGAATAAAAAAGCAGAAAAAATGTTTTATGAGAGTATTGTAAATGATTATAATGTATCAGAAAGTTACTATCAATTGAGTCAATTGAATATTAAACTTAATGAGCCAAACAAGGCTTTCTTGTTTGGTATTAATTATGTAGTTTTATCAAATGATTATTCTTTTAGAGAAGAATTAGAAAAAATGTTCGAAGTGTCATATGTTGAAGAAAATAAAATTGAAAAGGAAGCACAATTATTTGCAGTTCAATTATTATTTCAATATTTATTCGGTCAAGGACGTTTACAAGAAGCACGAACCTATATTTTAAAACAAAACGATGATATACAGTCGCATCGCGTTATTAGAAATTTACTAGCAATGTGTTATCTTTATTTAAGTGAATATGAGATCGCTAAAGAATTATTTGAAACATTGCTTGCTGAAGATAATTCGGATGTACATGCATTATGTCATTATACGTTGCTATTGTATAATACCAATGAAACAGAGAAGTATCACAAATATATAAAAATATTAAATAAAGTGATACCGATGAATGAAGACGAAAGCTTTAAATTAGGTATTGTACTAAGTTATCTTAAACAGTACAAAGCGTCTCAACAACTTTTATATCCTTTATATAAGAAAGGTAAATTTGTCTCAATTCAAATGTTTAATGCTTTAAGTTACAATTATTATTACTTAGGAAATAAAGAACAAAGTAAATTATTTTGGGATAAATTATTACAAATTTCTGAAGTAGATGTGGGTTATGCACCATGGGTATTAGAAGAAAGTAAATATAAATTTGAACAAAAAATATTACCTTTATTATTAGATGACGATAGTCATTATAGATTATATGGCGTATTTTTATTAAATCAGCTAAATGGAAAAGAAATACTAATGACCGAAGATATTTGGGCAGTATTAGAAAATATGAATGACTATGAAAAATTATATTTAACTTATTTAGTTCAAGGTTTACATTTAAATAAGCTTGACTTTATTCATAGAGGTTTAAAGAAAATCTACGATGTTGAAGAACTATCGTTTGATACAGAATTATTTGTCAGTTGGATTGATAAAGGAGAAGCTTTAATCGCTGACGGTGTTAATTTTAAAGAATTAAATAGATATATTGCAGCACATGTTTATTTATATTATCGTTACTACAAAAAACATATAACTAAAAAGAAAATTATTGAAATTTTTGATACTACAAGATATAAATTAGATAATGCAATTGATAAACTATTGAGCATATAAATTTATGAAATGAAAATAATACTATATAATGCGCATATTAATATAAACGTAGGAGGCATAAAAATGAACGAAGTAGATTTTGATGTTGCGATAATTGGGGCTGGACCAGCTGGAATGACTGCTGCAGTTTATGCATCACGTGCAAACCTAAGCACAGTGATGATTGAACGTGGAATGCCTGGAGGACAAATGGCAAATACGGAAGAAGTTGAAAATTTCCCAGGTTTTGAAATGATTACGGGCCCTGATTTATCTACAAAAATGTTTGAACATGCGAAAAAGTTTGGCGCTTCTTATCAATATGGAGATATTAAATCAATTGAAGATAATGGCGATCATAAAGTGATTAATCTAGGAAATAAAACAATAACAGCTAGAGCAGTGATTATTTCAACAGGTGCAGAATATAAAAAAATTGGTGTACCGGGTGAACAAGAATTAGGCGGCCGTGGTGTAAGTTATTGTGCAGTATGTGATGGTGCATTCTTTAAAAATAAAAATATATTTGTTATTGGAGGGGGCGATTCAGCGGTAGAAGAAGGCGCATTTCTTACTAAATTCGCTGACAAAGTAACAATTGTTCATCGTAGAGATGAATTAAGAGCCCAAAAAATTCTACAAGATCGTGCCTTTAAAAATGAAAAAATTGATTTTATTTGGAGTCATACATTGAAATCAATTAATGAACAAGATGGAAAAGTAGGTTCTGTAACCTTAGTTTCAACAAAAGATGCTTCTGAACAAACGTTAGATGCAGACGGTGTATTTATTTACATTGGTATGAAACCTTTAACTGCGCCATTTAATAATTTGGGTATTACAAATGATATGGGCTATATTATTACAAAAGATGATATGACTACTTCTGTACCAGGAATTTTTGCTGCTGGAGATGTGAGAGATAAAGGATTACGTCAAATCGTAACTGCTACTGGTGATGGTAGTATTGCTGCACAAAGTGCAATTGATTATATTGAAGAGTTAAAAGACAAAGAGGAAGCTTAAGGCATTGATTAAAGCTAGAATAATTACTTCTTTATAGAAGAATTATTGCTAGCTTTTTTCTTAGTAGCAACAGTTGATACAAATTGTTATTAAGATAAAAATATATGCTATGATGTTATATAAATATATGTACGCTTAAATGGATGGTGCTTAGAATGGTTAATCAAATAAATGATGAAATGAGTAAAAGTGAACTATTAGTTGTTACAGGACTGTCTGGTGCTGGTAAATCATTAGTTATTCAATGTTTAGAAGATATTGGTTTTTTCTGTGTAGATAATTTACCACCTATATTACTACCTAAATTGGTGGAATTAATGGAACAAGGTAATCCGTCACTTCAAAAAGTAGCAATTGCCATTGACTTAAGAGGTAAAGAGTTATTTAAATCACTTGTGGATGAAATTGATGCAATTAAAACGCGTAATGATGTGATTGTAGATGTTATGTTTTTAGAAGCTACAACTGAAAAATTAATTTCTAGATATAAAGAATCACGTAGAGCGCACCCTTTAAATCAAAATGGACAAATGTCTTTAATTGATTCTATTCTCGAAGAACAACAATTGCTTTCAAATATTAGGTCAATAGCGAACTACACTATTGACACTACAGAGTTAAAGCCTAAAGAATTAAAAGAAAGAATCAAATGTCGTTTCGCCGATGAAAAAATAAATTCATTTAGTATTAATGTAACTAGTTTTGGATTTAAACATGGTATTCAAAAAGATGCTGATTTAGTATTTGATGTACGCTTTTTACCTAATCCATATTATGTAGAAGACTTGAGACCAATGACTGGAGAAGATGAACCTGTTTATAATTATGTGATGAAATGGAAAGAAACTGAAACTTTCTTTGAAAAATTAATGGACCTACTTATTTTTATGATTCCAGGTTATAAAAAAGAAGGTAAATCACAACTGGTTATTGCAATAGGCTGTACAGGAGGACAACATCGCTCTGTAGCCTTAGCTAAGCGTATCGGAGAAGAGTTAAATGATATATTTGATTATAATGTGTATGTTCATCATAGAGATGCACATATTGAAAGTGGCGTGAAGAAATGAAACAGTTGAAAGTAGTACTAATCGGAGGAGGCACGGGACTCTCAGTACTAGCTAGAGGGTTACGAGAATATCCAATAGATATCACTGCTATTGTTACAGTTGCAGATGATGGCGGTAGTACAGGTAAAATTAGAGATGAAATGTCTATTCCTGCTCCAGGAGATATTAGAAATGTCATTGCAGCGCTAAGTGATGCGGAACCTATTCTAGAAGAATTATTTCAGTATCGTTTTGAAGAACATCAAATTGAAGGTCACTCATTAGGTAATTTATTACTTGCAGCACTCACAAATATAAAAAATGACTTTGGTCATGCAGTGAAAGAATTAAGTAAAATTTTAAACATTAAAGGAAAAGTGATTCCATCTACCAATACTAACGTTATGTTAAATGCGGTATTAGAAGATGGTGAGATTGTTAAAGGTGAATCTAAAATACCTAAAAAAAACAAAAAAATTCGACGTGTCTATTTAGAACCATCTAATGTAGAACCCATGCAGGAAGCTATTGATGCTTTACAAGAAGCGGATTTAATTGTTCTAGGTCCTGGTTCACTATATACGAGTGTAATTTCAAATTTGTGTATTGAAGGTATTTCTAAAGCAATATTAAGTTCACAAGCACCAAAATTATATATTTCTAATATTATGACTCAACCTGGAGAAACAAATGATTATGATGTCTACGATCATATTAAAGCTATTCATCAACATGCTGGAGAACCATTTATTGATTATGTTATTTGTAGTAATGATGCATTTGATGAACAGATTCTTCAACGATATAAAGAACGTAATGCTCATCCTGTAAATACGAATAAAATAAAATTAACAGAAAATAATATTAAAATTATTACTTCTAAAAATCTTGTAGAGGTTTATGATAAAGTACTTGTTCGTCATAATACAAAGGTTCTTGCTCAACTTGTATATGATTTAGCACTTGAATTAACAAGTACAATTCAATTTAAACCTAAAAAATAAATTAAATGTATTAAATTTTAATGAATTTAAAAATAATTTGATATAGAGTTTCATATATTTTGAGATGTTAATTACATATAATAATGATGATGAGAAAAGGAGGCGATATCAATGAGTTTTGCATCAGATATGAAAAATGAATTGACCCGTATTGAAGTTGATGAAAGTAATGCTAAGGCTGAACTTAGCGCTTTGATTCGGATGAACGGCGCACTCAGTTTATCTAATCAACAATTTGTAATTAATGTTCAAACTGAAAATGCGACTACGGCTCGAAGGATATATTCATTAATTAAGCGAATTTTTAATGTAGAAGTAGAAATATTAGTACGAAAAAAAATGAAATTAAAAAAGAATAATATCTATATTTGTCGTACAAAGGTACGCGCTAAAGAAATACTTGATGAATTAGGTATTTTAAAAAATGGTATTTTTGTTCATGATATTGATGCGAGTATGATTAAAGATGATGAGATGCGTAGGAGCTATTTAAGAGGCGCATTTTTAGCGGGTGGATCAGTAAATAATCCGGAAACCTCTTCCTATCATTTAGAAATTTTTTCTCAATATGAAGGACATGCTGAAGGATTAACTAAACTAATGAATAGCTATGGATTGAATGCTAAGCATTTAGAACGAAAAAAAGGGAGTATCTCTTATTTGAAAGAAGCGGAAAAAATTTCTGAGTTTTTAAGTTTGATAGGGGGATACCAAGCTCTATTAAAATTTGAAGATGTAAGAATAGTGAGAGATATGAGAAATTCTGTCAATAGACTAGTGAACTGTGAAACTGCTAATTTAAATAAAACCGTGAGTGCAGCTATGAAGCAAGTACAAAGCATTCAATTAATTGACGAAGAAATAGGTTTAGATAACTTGCCTGATCGTTTAAGAGAAATTGCAAAATTACGAATAGAACATCAAGAAATTTCTTTAAAAGAATTAGGAGAAATGGTATCAAATGGGCCTATATCTAAATCAGGAGTAAATCATCGCTTAAGAAAATTAAATGAATTGGCTGATAAAATTCGAAGTGGAGAGAAAATCGAATTATAAAATTAAAATGTTTTAAAAAATAGGATGAAACAATCATATAACGTTTCACCCTATTTTTTAATAATCATTAGCCCCCTCGAGAGGAATCGAACCTCTATTTTAAGAACCGGAATCTTACGTGCTATCCATTACACTACGAGGAGTATATTAAAAACTAATTTCTGTACTAAACGTATAATTAACAGTACAATTTGAATATATGAATAGTGTATAAAAATATAAAGAGAAACGTCAAATGAATATGAAGGTAATATTTTTGACCATTTTTGACTTTTATTGTAAAATAAATATAACAGTTAATTACAAGGAGGAAATATAATGAATTTAATTCCTACAGTTATTGAAACAACAAATCGCGGTGAACGCGCATATGATATTTATTCTCGTCTATTAAAAGACCGCATTATCATGTTAGGCTCAGCAATTGATGATAACGTTGCAAATTCAATTGTATCACAATTATTATTCTTACAAGCTCAAGATTCTGAAAAAGATATTTATTTATATATTAACTCTCCAGGTGGTAGTGTAACAGCAGGATTTGCGATTTACGATACAATTCAACATATTAAGCCAGATGTACAAACAATTTGTATTGGTATGGCTGCTTCAATGGGATCATTCTTATTAGCAGCAGGTGCAAAAGGTAAACGTTTTGCATTACCAAATGCTGAAGTTATGATCCATCAACCATTAGGTGGCGCTCAAGGACAAGCAACAGAAATCGAAATTGCTGCTAATCATATTTTAAAAACACGTGAAAAATTAAATCGTATTTTAGCTGAACGTACAGGTCAAAGCATTGAAAAAATTCAAAAAGATACTGATCGTGATAATTTCTTAACTGCTGATGAAGCAAAAGAATATGGTTTAATTGATCAAGTAATGCAACCTGAAGATATGTAAATTAATTTTTTAATACGTAAAAAGGAAGAGCATTGATGCTCTTCCTTTTTTATGATTTTATAGTTTTTAATAGATATTGTATAGCTACAAAACCTAGTATTAAACCTACAATAATAAATAAAAAAGATAAAAGTATCATAGTGATATTTTTTTCGAAAGCAAAGACGCCATTTAAAATTAAAAATATACTAGCAATAAGAAGTAGGATATACGTTAATTTATTGTCATTCATTACTAAATCTCCAATTACTATTCGTTAATTAAGTCTTCAAGTGCAACTTTTAAATTATTATATCTAAAATTAAAACCTAATGCTTCTAATTTATTAGGTAAGACTTTTTGAGTATCAAGAACTACTGTTGACATTTCTCCTAGTACAGCACGCATAATTAATGATGGCACCCATGTTTCATGTGGTTTATGCATAGTACGTCCAAGTGTATATCCAAATAAATTTTGGCGTTCAGGAATTGGAGACGCCATATTAAAAGGACCTTTAGCTTTTGGTTCGTCAATTGTAAATAAAATCGCACGTACTAAATCATCTATATGAATCCATGAATACCATTGACGGCCAGAACCTAATTTGCCTCCTACATAGAATTTATAAGGTAATTTCATTGTTTGAAGTGCGCCTCCTTCAGAAGATAAAATCATACTAAATCTTCCTAATACGACACGTGTACCAAAATTTTCAAAACGATGAGCAAATCGTTCCCATTGATAAACGACATCTGATAGGAAATCAAACGGAAGTGTTTGATATTGTTCTGTGTAAGTTCGATATGAACTAGGAGGATAATAACCCATGGCACTCGCATTAAAAAGTACTTCAGGTTTATGCGTTCGTTGTTCAAATAAATAAACTAAAGACTCAGTCGACTGAATACGACTTGTCATAATCGTTTGTTTATAAGAAGATGTCCAACGTTTATTTAATGTTGCCCCTGCTAAATTAATAACTACATCAATATCCGGTACTTGTTTTTCCCACCCTTTTTTAGACCAGTTAACATACGTAATCTTAGGCTCATCACTTTGTTTATCACTACGAGTTAAAATTGTAATATGTGCCTCTCTTTTTTTAATTTCATTCACTAAGTGACTGCCTACCATTCCGGTTCCACCAGTAATTAAAAATTGTTTCATATTCTAACACCTCGTTTTTATTTTTATAAAGAAAATAAATTTTTAATGAAAATCCAAAGAAAGACGTTCAAAAAAACATTCATGATTTATTCAATAATATGTCATTAACTTTAGAAGATACTGAGATTAAATCTACCCAAATTTAGTTATAATATAAGTATACCTTCGCCATAGATAATAGTATATTACCTAATGAGTATGTTTATACCCTTAATATACAAAATGAAAGCATTTTACTTCCCTTTAGTAGTGAGAGTCTGTGACATAATATAAAAGGTTGTCTCAGACTCTTTTTATATAGTAATAGGAAACGGTTGAATTGAAAGTAAGTTTGATTATAATTTGGCATAGAAAGTCAGATTTACTATAAATAAGTCCTATCTTATTTCATATTTCTATTATATTACTTTATAAATAAGATTAAGAATAAAATGATTATAGGAATTAAAATACCAACCAATATATCAAATCTTGAATCTTTACTTTCATCAAAATCATCATTGCTTAACATCATAGATTTAATTTTATTACTTGAACTTGAATGATCTTTAAATAAGGTATTAAATGTATCTTTTTTCATTTTGTCACTCCAAAAGTTACTTAATATTGATAGTGTTAGTTATTCATATATGATGTTATCATATATAATTGAATGAGTATTACATTTATATATGGGTTTAAATATCTTTAATATTATTTAAAAGGAATAGTGTAAAATAGATTGCTGTATTTAAGGATGAATAGATAATTAAGAAGTGAGGGAGTCCATGTCTAAAAAAAGTAAAAATCTTAAAGACTATAAAGCACCGGAAAAGAAAAAAATGAGTGGCATTTCTAAAATAATTAGTGCAATTATTGTGCTTCTTTTAATTGGTGGATTAGTGTTTGCAATTTTTGCCTACGTAGATAATTCAAATAGAGCCAATGAACGTTTAAGTCATCAGTCGACGGAAGAACATAAAGATAAGAAAGACAAAGATACTAAAAAAAATAAGGACAAAGATAGTAAAAATGATAAAAAGAACGAAGAAAGTACGCAAGAATATGCAACAAGTGAAAGAAATACAAATAATAGTGAAGAAGATAAATTAGATAATGTAAAAAATCCAAGTTCAGTTGATAACTTCTCTAAAGAGCAAAGTAACTCAACAAAAGTAAAACCTACTAATCAAGATAAAACAACACAAACACAACAAGCTTCTAAGGAGACACCTACAGAACAATCTAATATAAAAACTCAAAGTGCTCAACAAAAAGAAGACTCACAAACAGAAGAAAAGGCAACGCAAGAACAAACAGATAAATCAACTGAAAATACTCAATCAAGTCAGTCTTCTCATGCCAATACTTCGACTGAAACATCTCAAAATAGATCAAATAATAACGGTACTACTACACAAGAACAATCTAACACAAATCAATCATCACAGGCCCAGCGAACGCAAGAAACAAAGAAACAAGAATCAACGATGCAACCATCCAATGCGCAATCAACAACAAAATCATCTAGTTCAACAAATTCAGAAACAAAAAGTAATACACAACAATCTCAAAAATCTTCAGACGAATAGTAAAAAACCTAGGTATATACACATTTTATCTATATGTGTATGATTACCTAGGTTTTTTACTAAAACATCCAATTAAGTAAGAATGTTAAGATAATCGAAAGAATAATTGATATAAAAATAGAAGAAAAACAACCAAAAGGACAACCACAACCATAGTGATATCGTATTGTATTGTAATTTTTAGACATGTCGCGATAGTCTTGTTCTCTTTTAAAATAATTCTCATCTTTATATCTATTATCAGAAGGATCTATAACTTCAACATCCTTATTGTCTTTATATTTCAAAGCGTTTCCTCCTATCTAGGTAATTTCAATTTATATGTTTTGAAAGGCTTAAGAATTTAATTGTATTGCATTTACTATACCCTATTTCAAATGATTAGTAGATTATTTAAAATAATAAAGGTTTTTGCTTGCTTTTTTATAACGACAATAGTAGTATTGCAATTGTAAAGAGGTTGAATTTTGTCCCAGGTGGGACAAAAAAAGTCAAACCTTCTCTAACTCTCGATTACCTTTTGAGAAAAATAGGAGGAAGGTAGTAGTGAAAGACCTGATTAAACTTCAACAAAAGTTGGTTCCTGACTTAATTGATAAAATGTATCGACGATTTTCTATCTTAACGACAATTTCAAATAATGAACCTGTAGGACGCAGAAGTTTGAGCGAACATATGGATATTACAGAAAGAGTCTTAAGAACAGAAACAGATATGTTAAAAAAGCAAAATCTTATACAAGTAAAATCAACTGGTATGGAAATCACTGAGGAAGGTACGAAAGTACTTAATCAATTAAGTGATTACTTTAAAGTGTATAAAGATGATAATCATTATGCTAAACATATTAAGAACAACTTTGGAATCAAGGAAGTATATGTCATACCTGGAAATGCTGATATGCATGAAGAAGTTAAGTCTGAGATGGGTAGACAAGCAGGTCATTTACTAGAAGATATACTGTATGAAGATGCAATTGTATCAGTGACGGGTGGATCAACAATGGCTAATGTTAGCCGAGCGATGCATTTATTACCATTTAATGTGTTTTTTGTTCCTGCACGTGGCGGTCTTGGTGAAAATATGGTGTATCAAGCAAATACAATTGCAGCAAGTATGGCGCAACAAAGTGGCGGATATTATACCACGTTATATGTACCAGATAACGTAAGTGAATCAACATATAATACGTTATTGATGGAACCCTCAGTTGTGCACACATTAGAAAAGATTAAACAAGCAAATATAACAATACACGGTATTGGTGATGCGCTGAAGATGGCGCATCGTAGACAATCGTCTGATGAGGTAATTGAAAAACTTCAACATCATCAAGCCGTCGGAGAAGCTTTCGGATATTATTTTGACGCTCAAGGTCATGTAGTTCAAAAAGTAAAAACAATTGGATTACAACTTGAAGATTTAGAAAGCAAAGATTTTATATATGCTGTTGCTGGCGGCATGTCTAAGGGAGAAGCTATCAAAGCATATCTCAGTATTGCACCAAAAAATACAGTATTAATTACTGATGAAGCAGCAGCTAAAGTAATATTAAATAAGGAATAAAAAGTTATTTAACTTTTTAAATATCATTTTAAAGGAGGCCATTATAATGGCAGTAAAAGTAGCAATTAACGGTTTTGGTAGAATTGGTCGTTTAGCATTCAGAAGAATTCAAGACGTAGAAGGTATTGAAGTAGTTGCAGTAAACGACTTAACAGACGACGAAATGTTAGCGCATTTATTAAAATATGACACTATGCAAGGTCGTTTTAACGGAGACGTAGAAGTTGTTGAAGGTGGTTTCCGTGTAAATGGTAAAGAAGTTAAATCTTTTGAAGAACCAGATGCAAGTAAATTACCATGGGGCGATTTAAATATCGACGTAGTATTAGAATGTACTGGTTTCTATACAGAAAAAGAAAAAGCTGAAGCACACATTAATGCAGGAGCTAAAAAAGTATTAATTTCTGCTCCAGCAAAAGGTGATGTTAAAACCATCGTATTTAACACAAACCACAAAGATTTAGATGGATCTGAAACAGTAGTATCAGGTGCTTCATGTACTACAAACTCATTAGCGCCAGTTGCTAAAGTTTTAAATGATGAATTTGGTATTGTTGAAGGTTTAATGACAACTATCCACGCTTACACTGGTGACCAAATGACTCAAGATGGTCCACACAGAAAAGGTGACAAACGTCGTGCACGTGCAGCAGCACAAAACATCGTACCTAACTCAACAGGTGCAGCTAAAGCTATCGGTAAAGTAATTCCTGAAATCGATGGTAAATTAGACGGTGGAGCACAACGTGTACCAGTAGCTACTGGTTCATTAACTGAAGTAACAGCTGTATTAGAAAAAGACGTTACAGTTGAAGATATTAACAAAGCAATGAAAAATGCTGCTGACGAATCATTCGGTTACACTGAAGATGAAATCGTATCATCAGATGTTGTTGGTATGAACTTTGGTTCATTATTTGATGCAACTCAAACTCGTGTAATCTCAGTTGGTGGTAAACAATTAGTTAAAGTAGCTGCTTGGTATGACAACGAAATGTCTTATACTTCTCAATTAGTACGTACTTTAGAATATTTAGCTGAATTAACTAAATAATTTCGTAGCCTAGTTTAATAACAACTTGTGCTCAGTACACTTGTATAAAATGTTAAATTAAGTTAGCTTATGAGTAAGCGGGGAGCACTAACGCTTCTCCGCTTATTTTTATATTAATAATTCCTATTTAAAGGAGGAAATTATAATGGCGAAAAAAATTGTTTCTGATTTAGACTTAAAAGGGAAAGTTGTACTTGAACGTGCTGACTTTAATGTACCTATAAAAAATGGTGAAATTACCAATGATAACCGTATTGTTCAAGCCTTACCAACAATTAAATATATTTTAGAACAAGGCGGTAAATTAGTATTATTCTCTCACTTAGGTAAAGTTAAAGAAGAAAGTGATAAGAAAGAGTTAACTTTAAAACCAGTAGCAGATGCATTAACTGAAAAGTTAGGTAAAGAAGTTGTGTTTGTTCCAGAAACACGTGGTGAAAAACTTGAATCTGCAATTAAAAACTTAAATGAAGGCGATGTATTATTAGTTGAAAATACTCGTTTTGAAGATTTAGATGGTAAAAAAGAATCTAAAAATGATCCTGAATTAGGTAAATATTGGGCATCATTGGGTGATGTGTTTGTAAATGATGCATTTGGTACTGCACACCGTGAGCATGCTTCAAATGTTGGTATTTCTACTCATTTAGAAACAGCTGCAGGCTACCTAATGGAAAAAGAAATTAAATTTATCGGCGGTGTGGTAAATGATCCACATAAACCAGTTGTGGCTATTTTAGGTGGTGCTAAAGTATCTGACAAAATTGGTGTTATTAAAAATTTAGTGAATATTGCTGATAAAATTCTTATCGGTGGCGGTATGGCATATACATTTTTAAAAGCACAAGGCAAAGAAATTGGTCTATCTCTATTAGAAGAAGATAAAATCGACTTTGCTAAAGAACTTTTAGAAAAAAATGGTGATCAAATTGTATTACCTGTCGATTGTAAAATAGCTAAAGAGTTTTCAAATGATGCTAAAATTACTGAAGTATCTACTGATGAAATTCCAAGTGACCAAGAAGCAATGGATATTGGACCAAAAACAGTAGAATTATTTACTAAAGAATTACAAGGTGCTCATACAGTAGTATGGAATGGACCTATGGGTGTATTTGAATTTAGTAATTTTGCTAAAGGAACAATTGGTGTATGTAAAGCAATTGCTAACTTAGAGGATGCAATTACAATTATTGGTGGTGGCGATTCAGCAGCAGCTGCAATTTCACTAGGATTTGAAGATGATTTCACTCATATTTCAACTGGTGGCGGTGCATCACTAGAATACCTTGAAGGTAAAGAATTACCTGGTATTAAAGCGATTAACAATAAATAATATTTATTTGAATAATAAGAATGTTTCTTTTATCCTCTTCGTGGGAAAACAATGAAAGAACGTTAATATTATAATTAATTTTAAATTTACTAATAATAGGAGTGTCAATAATGAGAAAACCAATCATAGCTGGTAACTGGAAAATGAATAAAACAGTTCAAGAAGCTAAAGACTTTGTAAATAATTTACCTACATTACCTGATGAAAAAGAAGTTGAATCAGTAATTTGTGCGCCAACCATTCAATTAGATGCATTAATTTCTTTAGTGAATGATGGCAAAGCAAAAGGATTAAAAATTGGTGCTCAAAACACTTACTTTGAAGATAATGGTGCATTTACAGGAGAAACTTCTCCAGTGGCATTAGCTGACTTAGGTGTTAAATATGTCGTTATTGGACATTCAGAACGTCGTGAATTATTCCATGAAACTGATGAAGATGTGAATAAAAAAGCACATGCAGTATTTAATCATGGAATGACACCAATTATTTGTGTTGGTGAAACAGATGAAGAAAGAGAAAATGGCAAAGCTAACGAAGTAGTAAGCAACCAAGTAAAAGAAGCAGTAAAAGGCTTATCAGAAGAACAACTTAAAGAAGTTGTCATTGCTTATGAACCAATTTGGGCAATCGGAACTGGTAAATCAGCTACTTCAGAAGATGCAAACGAAATGTGTGCACAAGTACGTAAAACAGTAGCTGACGTGTCAAGCCAAGATGTAGCTGATACAACTCGTATTCAATATGGTGGTAGTGTTAAACCAAATAATGTAAAAGAATACATGGCTCAATCAGATATCGATGGTGCTTTAGTTGGTGGTGCATCACTTAAAGTAGATGATTTTGTACAATTGTTAGAAGGTGCTAAATAATTATGACTAAACAACCAACAGCATTAATTATTTTAGATGGTTTTGCTAACCGTGAAAGTGAACATGGTAATGCAGTAAAACAAGCGAATAAGCCTAATTTCGATCGTTATTATAGTAAATATCCTACTACTCAAATTGAAGCAAGTGGTTTAGATGTTGGCCTTCCTGAAGGCCAAATGGGTAACTCTGAAGTAGGTCATATGAATATAGGTGCAGGTCGTATTGTCTATCAAAGTTTAACTCGTATTAATAAATCCATTGAAGATGGTGATTTCTACGAAAACGAAGTGTTAGGAAAAGCGACACAACACGTTAAAGAACACGATTCTGCATTACATGTATTTGGCTTACTTTCAGATGGTGGTGTTCACAGTCATTACAAACATTTATTTGCATTATTAGAACTTGCTAAACAAAAAGGTCTAGATAAAGTTTATGTACATGCATTTTTAGATGGCCGTGATGTAGACCAAAAATCAGCTATTAAATACATTGAAGAAACAGAAGCTAAATTTAAAGAACTTGGTGTAGGTCAATTCGCATCAATCTCAGGTCGTTATTACGCAATGGATCGTGATAAACGTTGGGATCGTGAAGAAAAAGCTTATAATGCTATTCGCAATTTCGATGGACCTTCTTATGCTAGTGCTAAAGAAGGGGTAGAAGCGAATTATGCAAATGATGTCACTGATGAATTTGTTGAACCATTCATAGTGGAAGGACAAAATGAAGGTGTTCAAGATGGAGATGCTGTTATCTTCTTCAATTTCCGTCCTGATAGAGCTGCACAATTATCTGAAATATTTACAAATAAAGCATTTGATGGCTTTAAAGTTGAACGTGTAAATGATTTATTCTATGCAACGTTTACTAAATATAATGATAATGTTGATGCAGAAGTTGTATTTGAGAAAATTGACTTAACTAATACAATTGGTGAAGTCGCTCAAAATAATAATTTAAAACAATTACGTATTGCAGAGACTGAAAAATATCCACATGTTACTTATTTCATGAGTGGTGGACGTAACGAAGAATTTGAAGGGGAACGTCGACGCTTAATTGATTCACCTAAAGTTGCTACGTATGATTTAAAACCTGAAATGAGTGCATACGAAGTTAAAGATGCATTATTAGAAGAGTTAGACAAAGGTGATTTAGATTTAATTATTTTAAACTTTGCTAACCCTGACATGGTAGGTCATAGCGGTATGCTTGAACCGACAATCAAAGCAATTGAAGCAGTAGACGAATGCTTAGGTGAAGTGGTTGATAAAATCTTGGATATGGATGGTTATGCAATTATTACTGCTGACCATGGTAACTCAGATCAAGTTTTAACTGACGATGATCAACCTATGACTACGCATACTACAAACCCAGTTCCAGTAATCGTTACTAAAGAAGGCGTGACATTACGTGAAACAGGTCGTTTAGGTGACTTAGCACCAACATTACTAGACTTATTAAATGTTGAACAACCTTCAGACATGTCTGGTGAATCTTTAATTAAACATTAGTAAAGCTGTAAATGATAAGATGATTTAATATTATTATTTAATATTAAGTCATCTTAGTATAAATATTTTATTAAGTAACAAAAAATAGTTATAATAATAAAAGAATCTAAATTTAAAGGAGATTATTAATATGCCAATTATTACAGACGTTTATGCTCGCGAAGTGTTAGACTCACGTGGTAACCCAACAGTTGAAGTTGAAGTTTTAACTGAAAGTGGTGCTTTTGGTCGTGCATTAGTACCTTCAGGTGCTTCTACAGGTGAACACGAAGCAGTTGAATTACGTGATGGAGATAAATCACGTTATAGCGGTAAAGGTGTTACAAAAGCTGTTGAAAATGTAAACGAAATTATCGCTCCAGAAATTGTTGAAGGTGAATTTTCAGTTTTAGATCAAGTATCAATTGATAAAATGATGATTCAATTAGACGGAACACCTAACAAAGGTAAATTAGGTGCTAACGCTATTTTAGGCGTATCTATCGCGGTTGCACGTGCTGCAGCAGATTTATTAGGTCAACCTTTATACAAATATCTAGGTGGATTTAATGGTAAACAATTACCAGTTCCAATGATGAACATTGTTAATGGCGGTTCTCACTCAGATGCACCAATTGCATTCCAAGAATTTATGATTTTACCAACTGGTGCTGAATCATTTAAAGAAGCATTACGTTGGGGCGCTGAGATCTTCCATAACTTAAAATCAATTTTAAGTGAACGTGGATTAGAAACTGCTGTAGGTGACGAAGGTGGTTTCGCTCCTAAATTTGATGGTACTGAAGATGCAGTAGAAACAATCATCAAAGCAATTGAAAAAGCTGGTTACAAACCAGGGGAAGATGTATTCTTAGGATTTGACTGCGCTTCATCTGAATTCTACGAAGAAGGTGTTTATGACTACACTAAATTCGAAGGTGAACATGGTGCGAAACGTAGCGCAGCTGAACAAGTTGACTACTTAGAAGAATTAATTGGTAAATATCCAATTATTACTATTGAAGATGGTATGGATGAAAATGACTGGGACGGTTGGAAACAATTAACTGATCGTATCGGTGATAAAGTTCAATTAGTAGGTGACGATTTATTCGTAACTAATACTGAAATCCTTTCTAGAGGTATTGAACAAGGTATTGGTAATTCAATCTTAATCAAAGTAAACCAAATTGGTACATTAACTGAAACATTTGATGCTATTGAAATGGCTCAAAAAGCTGGATACACTGCAGTAGTATCTCACCGTTCTGGTGAAACTGAAGATACAACAATTGCTGATATTGCAGTTGCAACAAATGCTGGTCAAATTAAAACTGGTTCATTATCAAGAACAGATCGTATTGCGAAATATAATCAATTATTACGTATTGAAGATGAATTATTTGAAACAGCAAAATTTGATGGAATTAAATCTTTCTACAATTTAGATAAATAATTTTAGTAATTTACTAAAGTTAATAGAGTTCACGCGCTTGCCTGTCATAGAGTTGAGTCTATGGCAGGCTTTTTTTATTAAAAAAAGTCTTAAATAAGAGCATAGAGGTGTAAGATTTAACTTCATTAATGAAACTGATATAATAAGCCTGTAACTGAAAGAAGGAGAATTGAAGATGAAGCAACAACTTAATCGTGAACGTATTGCTGGTCAATTGATTGGATATAGTTCGCTTATATTTTGTGTATTATTAATTATCCATAATTTTATTGCTTTAGATGCTCAAACCGCTCAAACACTATTGACACAAGCTCATCAAAAAGCAACGAATAGTGCAGTAGATAACATTTTAAATAGTTTTAGATATACAGGCATTATGTATATTCTTGCATACTTAGCTGGAGTGATTGCTTTATGGAATCGACATAAATATCTTTGGTGGTTTATGTTTGCCGTATATGTATCAAATGTATTATTTACACTTGTCAACTTAACAATGGTATTAAATGCTATTATTGAAGCAAAATCGGTTATATTTATTTTACCTATTTTAATCGTCGTGATTGGTTCAGCAATATTAGCAATATATATGTTAATTATTTCAATTGTGCGTAAGAGTACATTTAATCGATAGTGTTTGATAACTATATTAAGAATATGTTATAATTCCAAACGTATATAATGAACGGAGGACAATTTTCATGCATACATTATTTATAGTCTTATTAATTATTGATTGTATTGCATTAATTACTGTTGTATTACTCCAAGAAAGTAAAAGTAATGGACTTTCGGGTGCGATTAGCGGGGGCGCTGAACAGTTATTTGGTAAGCAAAAACAACGTGGCGTCGATTTATTCTTGCATAGATTAACAATTGTGTTAGCCATCATTTTCTTTTTAATATTGATTGGTATAAGTTATTTTGGTTTATAAGGTCCGACGATGTCAATGTCGGGCTTTTTTATTTATAATAGAGTTAACACATTTTATAAAAAAAGTTATTATTCTACTATATTCATCAATGCATATATTTAACCTATTAAGGGAATAAAATAGATTGATTATATAATGAATATAATTTAAGAGAATAATCATATTATTATTTTTGTTAGAGAGGGATAAGAAATGCAAATTAAGTTACCTCAACCTTTCTTTTTCCAAGAAGGTAAAAGAGCAGTCTTACTCTTACATGGATTTACAGGTAATTCATCTGATGTAAGACAACTTGGTAGATTTTTACAGAAAAAAGGGTATACTTCATATGCGCCACAGTATGAAGGCCATGCTGCACCACCAGAAGAAATATTAAAATCTAGTCCATATGTATGGTTTAAAGATGTGCTTGATGGCTATGATTATCTTGTAGAGCAAGGTTATGATGAAATAGCAGTAGCTGGACTATCATTAGGCGGTGTATTTGCCTTGAAATTAAGTTTAAATCGGCCTGTAAAAGGTATCGTAACAATGTGTGCTCCTGCTGAAGTAAAAACAGAAGGCACAATTTATGAAGGCTTTTTAGAATATGCACGTAACTTTAAAAAATACGAAGGTAAAGACCAAATTACTATCGATAATGAAATGAAAGACTTTCATCCTACTGAAACACTCAAAGAACTTAGTGACACATTAAGCCATGTACGTAGCGAAGTAGATGAAGTCTTAGACCCGATTTTAGTGGTTCAAGCTGAAAAAGATAAAATGATTGATCCTCAGTCAGCAAATTATATATACGAAAATGTAGATTCAGATAAAAAACAAATTAAATGGTATGCAAACTCAGGACATGTCATTACGATTGACAAAGAAAAAGAGCAAGTGTTTGAAGATGTATATGAGTTTTTAGAAGGATTAGATTGGTCTGAATAAATAATAAAATAAATGATTGGAGAAAGGAGGGGCATGATGAATTTAAAGCAATCCATTGAAGAAATTGTAAAACAACCTGATTATGAACCAATGTCTGTATCAGATTTTCAAGATGCTTTAGGTCTTAATAGTGCCGACTCATTTAGAGAATTAATAAAGGTGCTCGTTGAACTTGAACAAGCAGGATTGGTAGAGCGAACAAAAACAGATCGCTATCAACGTAAAGTATCAAATAAGAATTTAAGTTCAAAATTAATAAAGGGTACCTTAAGTCAAAATAAAAAAGGTTTTGCTTTTTTACGCCCAGAAAATGAAGAACTGGAAGACATTTTCATTCCACCCACAAAGATTAATCGTGCTTTAGATGGAGACACAGTAATAGTTGAATTACAAAAATCTAGAGGGGAGCATCGTGGAAAAGTTGAAGGTGAAGTAAAATCTATAGAAAAACACTCTGTAACACAAGTTGTAGGTACCTATAGTGAAGCAAAACATTTTGGTTTTGTCATTCCTGACGATAAACGTATTATGCAAGATATATTTATACCTAAAGGACAGAGTCTTGGTGCCGTAGATGGTCATAAAGTACTTGTACAAATTACAAAATATGCTGATGGTACAGATAATCCGGAAGGACATGTTTCTGCTATTCTAGGCCACAAAAATGATCCAGGTGTAGATATTCTTTCAATTATTTATCAACATGGAATCGAAATTGAATTTCCTGATGAGGTATTAAAAGAAGCTGAAGCAGTACCTGAGGAAATAAAACCTGAAGAAATTAAAGGGCGAAGAGATTTAAGAAATGAGCTTACCATTACAATAGATGGTGCAGATGCTAAAGATTTAGACGATGCAATTAGTGTTAAACGTCTAGATAACGGTCATACGGAACTTACAGTAAGTATTGCAGACGTAAGTTATTATGTAAAAGAAGGCTCTGCGTTAGATAAAGAATCCTATGATAGAGCAACGAGTGTCTACTTAGTAGACCGTGTTATTCCAATGATTCCACATCGCTTAAGTAATGGTATCTGTTCATTAAATCCAGAAGTAGACCGTTTAACATTAAGCTGTCGCATGGAAATTAATGAGCGTGGCGAAGTGGTGAATCATGAAATATTTGATAGTGTTATTCATTCAAATTATCGTATGACGTATGATGCAGTGAATCAAATTATTACCGAAAAAAATCCAGAAGTACGGAAACAATACAGTGAAATTGTACCAATGTTAGATTTAGCACAAGACTTATCTAATCGACTTATCCAAATGCGTAAACGTCGTGGCGAAATTGATTTCGACATTAGTGAAGCTAAAGTATTGGTCAATCAAGAAGGTATACCTACAGACGTAGTATTGCGAGAACGTGGTGATGGAGAGCGTTTAATTGAATCATTTATGTTAGCTGCCAATGAGACGGTTGCTGAACATTTTAACAAATTGGAAGTACCATTTATTTATCGTGTTCATGAACAACCAAAATCAGATCGATTACGTCAATTCTTCGACTTTATTACCAATTTTGGTATTATGGTTAAAGGAACAGGTGAAGATATTCATCCTTCAACATTACAATCTATACAAGAAGAAGTTGAAGGTCGTTCTGAGCAAATGGTTATTTCAACAATGATGTTACGTTCAATGCAACAAGCACATTATGATGATACGAATTTAGGTCATTTTGGTTTATCAGCAGAATATTATACACATTTTACTTCACCGATTCGTCGTTATCCTGACTTAACAGTCCATCGCTTAATTCGCAAGTATCTTATCGATCACTCTATGAATCATAAAGAAATGCATAAATGGGAAGAAATATTGCCAGAATTAGCAGAACATACATCTCAACGTGAACGTCGTGCAATTGAAGCAGAAAGAGATACGGATGAGTTGAAGAAAGCTGAATATATGATTCAGCATATTGGTGATGAATTTGAAGGTATTGTGAGCTCTGTTGCCAATTTTGGTATGTTCGTAGAATTACCTAATACTGTAGAAGGTATGGTTCATATTTCTAATATGACAGATGATTATTATCAATTTGATGAACGACAAATGGCATTGATTGGTGAACGACATGCTAAAGTGTTTAGAATTGGTGATGAAGTAAAAGTTAAAGTGACGCATGTAGACGTAGATGAACGTATGATAGATTTCCAAATTGTTGGTATGCCATCACCTAAAAATGATAAATCACAGCGTCCTGCTCGTGGTAAAACAATTCAAGCTAAAACACGTGGTAAATCTCTAGACAAATCTAAAGATCATCATCATAAAAATAAAAAGAAAAAGCGTAAACAACGTAAGGGTAAAAATCAACGTCAACGTGATAAGCAAAACTCATCCAAGCATAAACCTTTTTATAAGGATAAAAATATTAAGAAAAAAGCACGTCGTAAGAAAAAATAATCAGCAAAGAGGTGACATACATTTATGGCTAAGAAAAAAACAAAATCACCAGGTACGTTGGCTGAAAACCGTAAAGCAAGACATGATTATAATATTGAGGATACTATTGAAGCAGGTATTGTGCTTCAAGGTACGGAAATTAAATCGATTCGACGTGGTAGTGCGAACTTAAAAGACAGTTATGCACAAGTAAAGCGTGGAGAAATATATATTAATAATATGCATATTGCTCCATATGAGGAAGGAAATCGTTTTAATCATGATCCATTACGATCAAGAAAGCTATTATTGCATAAAAGAGAGATTATCAAATTAGGTGAACGTACAAGAGAAATTGGATATTCTATTATTCCTTTGAAACTGTATTTAAAACATGGACAATGTAAAGTTTTATTAGGTGTAGCTCGTGGTAAAAAATTACATGATAAACGTCAGGCATTGAAAGATAAAGCAATGAAACGAGACGTTGATCGTGCAATGAAAGCCCGTTATTAAGCACAATTGTTGCTTAATCGGGCTCTATTTGATATGATAAGTAAAGTTGATTAAATTAAACTATCTTGTATTATTTTATTATATTGTGGGGGCGTTTTTGGATTCGACAGGGGTCCCCCGAGCTTATTAAGCGTGTCGGAGGGTTGTCTCCGTCATCAACACATTCGGTTAAATATAACTGACAAATCAAACAATAATTTAGCAGTAGCTGCGTAATAGCACTCTGCATCGCCTAACAGCATTTCCTATGTGCTGTTAACGCGATTCAACCCTAATAGGATATGCTAAACACTGCCGTTTGAAGTCTGTTTAGATGAAATTCAATCAAACTAGCATATTGTTGGTTGTCTGTTGCTTACCAATATGCGAAATTAATCAATAGACTACACACGTAGAAAAATTTGTATCAGGACCTCTGGACGCGGGTTCGAATCCCGCCGCCTCCATCTCATAGCTTGTAACCCTATTGGTTGCAGGCTTTTTATTTTTATTGCCCCAATATAGCCCCAAATATGCCCCAATGTATAAAATTATTTCATTTTCATCGTTATGAATTTGGGAAATTATATCGCGAATTTTCTCATCTTCAATATAAGTATTTTCAATTTCATTGTATTTAAAATATACTAACTGTCTATTTGTTGATTGATCTATAATTATTATGTCTTTTCCTAAATAATTACACTCTATTTCATAATCTGTTTTATTAATAATATTCCAATTAAAAATTTCCATTTCATCACCTCATAAATATTTTACAATTTCTTTTTGTGTACTAGGATATAAATGTCCATAACGTGTGCTTACTTTTTCAATAGATGAATGACCTAATCTTTGTGCAATAACCATTAAACTAGTACCGTTATTAATCAAAAGTGACGCATGACTATGACAGATTTCATGAATTACAATTCTAGGAAAATCATCAGGAAGTAATTTGTACTCATTAATAAACCAACGATCAATTTTATTTTCACTAAATGCTTTAAAAAACGTACCCAATAGCACGTAACTATCTTTATATATATATTATATCCTTTTATTTAGGAATAATTAAAGTATCAGTATTTTGTAAGACCTTTTATTCTGTATTTAGTATTAAATAAGAGTTTAATTTGTGAGTATCTAGAGTAAAGGATATGTTTTTCTAATTTTTAAATTTAACTTTCATTTGCGTTTTAAGAGTCGTTATATAAAAATTATATATGAAATCCTCTAAGTGCTATAAAAAGTGCCTTAAAATTGTAAATAAGTGTATTTAAAAATTAAATAGTTCTTGTAATAAAGTTTGCTAAAAAGGAGTGAAATAAGTGGATAAGATTAATTACTTTTTAAAAGCATTAGTATTAGCAATCATGCTTCGTTGTACAATGAATTATTTGCTCCCAACCCCTGAAAAGTTATCTTTTAAACTGTTAGATGGACTTATCTTTGGTGTGTTAGTGTGTCTTTTAATTAATTGGTTTATTGGTATTTTTAAGAAATCTTCACAAAAATAGACCATGCATTTATGCCGAGAAAATTTATTAATGTTAAGAAGAACTATTTAAAAAAAGGAGCTTTAAATATTTTGGAGTTTTTGTACGTTTGTAAAAAAGCCATAGATATTCTAGTTGCTGTAGCAACAGTTTTTGAAGAAAAAACAGCTAAATTGTTAGCTAAAATCACAAAGAAAGAGAAAAAATAGAATACGGCATTTATGTCGAGAAATTTATTGGTGCTGAGAAGAATTTTTAACTAAATTTACAGACGTATATTGAATAGCATGCACTATACGACAATTCGTTTATTTTGGTTTAATAAGGCTTCAGAGACTCAAAATTAATAAAGAATATGGAATAAAGCAATGTTGATTTATGATTTTTTGAGTAGAAGGGAGTTTTTTATGAATAGTAATTATATTTCTATCGCTTTTTTGAATGAAATACCGTTGTTTGATCGTAACTTTTCTTTGATAAAACATGAATTTGAACAATGGAATCAAGAGTATGAGGCATTTAATTTTGAGTTCAATGGAGTTGAATTTAAAAGTAGATTGGCTAAAAAAACGCCTAAAAAAGTTGGTTATTTTGTCGCGTTTTGGTGTAAGAATGAGATTAATAAAAATAGACCTTTTAATTTTAATGAATCAAAAGATAAGTTAATTATTAATATTTTAGATGGATCTAAAAAAGGTCAATTTATTTTTCCTAAAGATTTATTGGTTAAAAAGGGGATTATTAGCTCTGAAAAGTATAAAGGGAAAATGGCTATTCGTGTTTATCCTAGCTGGGAACAGAATTTGAATAAAACAGCTGTTAGTACTCAAAAATGGCAAATTCCGTATTTTTTAGATTTTAGTAATGGGTTTGACCAGAGAAAAATTAAAGAATTATATTTAGGTTGATTTTGGTTTTAGAAACGAGTTGAAAACGATTTTCTTCTTGTCTTGATACTATATAGAAATAATGCAAAGATGAAAAATAATGTAAGTATGACGTGGGAAATTTTCATTTATAAAAAGTAAACGTTTTCTATTTGCATTCAGAGCCGTTTATAAGATAATCTAAATAGCTACTGAAATTTACTACTCAAAATGAGTATCCTTTAAAATGACTGTATCCGTTGGGTGCAGTCTTTTTATTTATAACTTGTCAAAACTTTATATTTTACAGACTAATAAAAAATAGCAATAGTACTCAAAAGTACGTTTGTAAATATTTTTGGGTTGCCTCAAATTAGGGCCACCTTTTAATATTCTCATATTTGAATATACTGGTTTAACCAGTCCAAATGTGGACTAGTTAAATGCGTCCATATATGGACGTATTAGCTATTTCTCTTAATATCCCCAAATTTGAGGATATTAACTTTTACTCGGCTCAAATGTGAGATTAGTAATTAATACAAATGCTTGATGCACTAAGTCAGTGCATTAGAAAACGAAATTGTCCGTTATCTAAGTTAGAAAATCCGATTGTGGCATGTCTGTATAGTTACAATGGATACGTAGTTTTATATAGCTTATCTATGTACCTATATTGAGTATGTAGCGTTTAATAAATCTTACAGTTCAAATCTGAATAATGAAAGTCTTAAAATACAAATAGTAAAATGATATGTTAATGTGAAATTAAAAAGGAGTACTGATAATGGTGAAAGCTTTAATGTTAATAATAACTATTGTTTGTATGGCTTATATTGTGTATAACTTCATTTTTGTTACCGTACTTTATGATCTAAAAAAGAAATAGCTGCTTACTACTCCAATAGTAAACAGCATAATTAGTAAGAAATACAAATGAAATTAATAGTTTTGGACTATTATGAGTTTTAGCTTACCTACTCCAATAGGTAAGCTTTTTATTACAGTTTAATACTAAGTTAAGTATATGTATGTGTCAATCTTCAGTTGAATATAATATTTCTATTACTCATCATAATCTAATGACGGATAAGGAAGTAGAGATATGGAACGAACTAAACGCAGCAGAAAGGGTAGGCATTATCTTACCATTCAATTTAATGTTAGTAAGAAATAACGTATATAGAAGAATAGTACCATCTGTGAAGTTAAATGATGATAGGATATTGATTTATAATTAAAAAAGTTGAATAGTGGTATTAGTAAAGTAGAGATATTAAAGGAGATATGTCTATGGAACTGATAGGAAAATTAGTAAACTTTATTATGAGTACTATTTCTAATTGGATAGGAAGTAACGAATTGATAAGAGATATTTTCAAAATTAAAGATAATAAAAACGATAAATAATGAAATAGTTCAAACGTCACTTATTGAGTGGCGTTTTTTTATTTTTAGTCGCTGAGAGACGCACTGTGTTGCATTGAGACATGAATAACTATATTCAAGAAATCACAAAATATTTAATGTAGTAACGGCATATAACTTGATTATTCAAACACATAAAAAATGTTAATAAATTAAAGAATAATAAATATATTAGACTAACGTCAGATTTAAGTCAGTTAGTCTAAGACAAAATAGAAATAACGAACTTTTATGGTTGGTTAATCAACTGTGGTGATTAAATGTAATGAAATTTTATATTTACATTTATGTGATAAATAATTTCGCCTCAAATATACAATGTTTTTAAATTTCTAAATTTCAATTGTTTATTGTAATAACATTAAAACGTTGATATATTAATGCTTGTAAGGTTTTTTTAATATGTATTAGGGTAATTTTAAAGAAATGGATTATAATTTAAATTTTTTGGAGAGAAGTAATGAACAATCAATCAAAATATTTTCATCATGTAGAGCATAGGAAATTTCAAAGTAGTTCAAGAGCAACGCTTTGGTCTTCTTTGATTATTACGCTGATTTTTACAATGGTGGAGTTTGTAGGTGGATTATATGCTAACTCCCTTGCTTTATTATCAGATTCATTCCATATGTTAAGTGATGTATTGGCGCTAGGATTGTCTATGCTTGCTATTTATTTCGCAAGTAAATCTCCTACGAAACATTATACGTATGGATTTTTAAGGTTAGAGATTATTGTAGCTTTCTTAAATGGTTTGGCATTAATTGTTATTTCGCTAGGTATCATGTATGAAGGGATTTTGAGAATCATACATCCTGAATCGGTAGCAAGTGGTGTAATGATATTTGTGGCTGTATTAGGTCTTATTGTAAATGTCATTTTAACGCTTATTTTATTCAGATCTTTAAAAAAAGAAGATAATGTGAATATTCAAAGTGCATTGTGGCATTTTTTGGGTGATTTATTAAATTCAATTGGCGTTATCGTCGCAGTAGTACTTATCCATTTTACTGGATGGGCAATTATTGATCCAATCATTAGTATCGTCATTTCTCTTATTATTTTAAATGGTGGTTATAAAATAATTAAAAATGCTTGGAAAGTATTAATGGAACGTATTCCTGATGGATATGATTCAGATGAAATTATTAATGCAATGAAAAGCGTTGAGGGTGTTATAGATGTACATGAATTTCATTTATGGAGCATCACTACAAACCATAGTTCATTAAGTGCTCATGTTGTCTTAAGTGATGAATATACTAAATGGCCGTATTCAACAATTAATAAAGTTTCTGAATTGTTGAAAGAAAAATATAATTTAGAACATGTTACACTACAAATTGAAAATATTCATCTTAATCATTTAGATGAAGATTACTTTAAACAATATGAAGAAGAATAATAAATAAGGAGTAGAAGCGGATGAATAGTAATAGCGCTTCTACTCCTTATTTTTAATGTTTATTCATTTTTTTACTATCTACGCGATCAGAATTGCCTTTAGATTTATGTGCATTTGGATTATTTTTTTTATGTGCACTTTTGTTTACATCTTTGGTTATATTGTTATTATGGCTACATGCACCTAATACTAGAAAGCTTGAAAGCGTTAATAAGGCTAATTTTTTCATCGTCTCATCCCTTTGTTTTTAAGTTGTGTTGTAATTTAGTATGGCACATTGAATGTAATATTCAATAAATATTTGTCAATTTTAAAAAGATGTCGAAAATAAAAGAACTTGCGATATAGTTTAATATACTCTCTTTAAAGTAGACATTAAAAAAATGAAAACTTTGAAGGGAGTGTTTATGACTCATTGTTTGTTTGGCTAGTATCATTATCAGTGCCATCATTTTGTATATTTTGAGTGGTATTTGATGTACTGTTTTGATTTACATCGTCAAAATTGTCTTCTGTGGTATAAGATTCATTTGCTTTATTATATTGATTTCTATATTGACTATTCTGTGTTTGTGTAGAGTTTGTTTGTTGTGAATCATTATTTGATGAATTCGTGTGATGCTGAGATGTGTCATGTTGTTGTATAGGTGTTTCTTGCTGTCGCTGTGCAGAAGTTTGATTGTTTGTAGTAGCATTATTTTGCGATGTATTTTGTTCAGTAGATGGATTTTCTTGTTGTGTTGGTTGTTGTGTATTTAATGATTCTGATGACTGAATTGAATTTTCTTCTGTAGTTGTTGTACTTTCTTGAGGAGAAGGTGTGTCTTGAGTAGACTCATTTGATTTATCCTTATTATCTTTTTTAGAATCTTTTTCTTCTTTACTACTTTTTTCTTTATTTGTTTTATCATCTTTAGGTTCTTCTTTTTTTGTAGGAATTATATCACTTTTAGAGGGATTATTACTCTCAATGACTTTGTGAATACCCAATGCAAGCATACTTAATAAGATAATAATAATAGCCATAGCAAGCATTTTTAAGTAATTTTTATTCTTAAAAATTGCAATAATACCAAAAACAATCAATATACATGCGATTAAAAATAAAGTAATGCTCAGATAGAATATAACTTTATCCATAATTGACCTCCATAATTACAACATATCAATCAAATTTTACTATAATTGTTACATAATAATTATTAATATATATTTAACATTTTATTATTTTTTTAAAACATTTTGGTTAACAAAATTATTCATATACTAGCGTTATTCATTTGATTTATTGTAAATATTAAGTTCTTCATTTTTGAAAGAGATTGAAATATATAAATTATCATCATATGTATCAATAGGAATAGAAGATGTATCCAGTTTAAACTCTGATAAAATTTTAAATGATCCATTACTTAAAGGTTCAACTATAGAAACATCATTTTCGTTTTGCTGTATAAGTAGATTTCTATTTGTCATATTATTTATTTTCCAATTATTCATGCTAAATCACCTTCTACTAAAAATAAAAAGCCTGAGACATACTTATACATATGTTGCAGGCTTTAAAAGTCATACTAATAGTTAAATAAATATATATTACTATTTATTTAAAACTTTTAAGCAAAATATCCTTGAATAGGAATAGATTGAAAAGACTAAATATTTTAATTAAAGCTTTGTTCAATTTCTGTAAAAGCTTTATTTGTAACTTTAATATTATCAATTCTATCAGACATAATCTCTCCATCTAGATAACCGTGATCAATAAGAACTTTGCAATTTTCTAAAAAATCGCTATATTTTCTATCGCAAAAATAGTCATCTTGAGCTGTAATACTATCTTTGAAATGATTTGCTTCTTCTTCTGTTTGACCACTATTTGAACGTTCCATATATAGTTTGTAAAACTTTGCTACTGTATATTTTTGTTCTTTAGTTAATTCGTCCATAAAAACTCCTCCTAAACTCATTGGTTATATATACCCAATTTTACTTAATTAAAAAACTAAAAAATCTATATTACATTTATTGAGCATTTTTAATACCTTGATTTACTGCTTCAGCAAATTTATAAAATGTTCTCGTATAATTTTTGGGAGATTGTCTAGTGTTTTTATTCAAGTTGTTATGTTTAAAAAACAAGGCTCGTTGGCGGTTTGTCAATTCTAATTGCACTCCTGTATCTTCTTTATCCCTATTAATAATATTATGATCGGAGAGGGCTTCAATTCCTTTAGGTGTTTTTTGTACTGTAAATCCGTTATGAGATAGTGAATGGCGTATTGCTTGAACTAATTTTTTATCTTTACCACCTACGTAAACAATGGGGTCATTGCCTGCATATCCATGAATAGATATTGTTTTTGACGAATGGTTAAGCATATCTAATAATTGAGGTTCATCAAAAACAGTAGAAGTAATATGAAGTTGAGAATTATTATCTGAGCGAAGGCCTTCGAATGTATAAAAATTATAGTGACCAATGTTTGATATACGACGAGCGATTTCAGTGGTTCCAGGTTCAATACTTCCACCATGAATAGCTGTAATTAAGATATCGCTATGGTTACGATGTTTTGTAATTATTTTCCAATCTTTATTCCTTATTGTATGTTGTTTTAAATCATTAAAGTTAGAATAGTAATCTAAGGATTTGTTTTGTTTTGATTCTAGATGTTTATAAAAATAAAGAAAGAGAAGAATAAATAATATAATAATAAGAGTTAAAAACATATAATAAAAAAATGAATAATGTATTTTTTTGTTTTTCATAAAATAAGTTGTTCCTTTGAATATCATTAATGTGTATGTGAAAAATAAAGTGTTATGCTATAGTCTTGGACTATTAGTATTTTTTTACTAGATGAAGGCGATAGTCATTATTAAAGTTATCAACTAAAGCATATGGAGAGATAATCAGTAAACCATGATCATTTATTGTATCTTTACTAACACCATATTTGTATGCTTGATAAATAATTTTAGTACAATATGTAAAACGTTCACTTTTTAAGTTAAGTGTAACTAAATAAGTTGTATCACTATCTTTATAATGTGCTTTTGCCCAATCAGCCGCTTTTTGGCCTGCATTAGGGTATTCACAACGATATATTTTAATCCAATCATTTTTTTCACTACCAAATCGTTGTTTAAACGACTCAAAAGATTCAGTAATAGGTTTATCACCAGGACCTTCAATTTGTAGAACAGTATTATGATCTAAAGCAATACTTGAATGACCAAAGAAACCAAACAATACTGGGCCTTTTGTCAGAATAATGTCACCAGGTTGTAATTTGAAATCATTTGTTTTTTCTGAAGGTGAAGAAATGGAACTTATAGATGCATAAGTATGAGAAGGGAATACGAAAAATAGTATTGAAATAAAAATAAAAAATTTAAAACTCTTTGATTGAACAGTATTCAATGTATATCTCCTTAATCTTGTTATAGAGAAAATATAAAAAAAGAACAAAATATGATTTTATTTTGTTCTTTTAAAACCTATTAATTATAAAATACCAAATATTAGTACATATATTAATAAAGCAAAACCAAAAATATAGAAGACGACTGTAAAGCCTAAATATGATTCTTTTCGTTCTTCTTTTTTAGATTTTAGCAATAAGCCCAATATAATCGAAGCTGCAACAACAAAGATGACACCTAGCCAAAGTAAAATCGTTAAATGTGTACTCATTTGTAAGCCTCCCACATTTTAATTAAAAAAAGTTATATATCAATGGATATATATAATATAAAAAAATAATTAGATTAGTCAAAAAAATTATTTCGTTTATAAGGTTTTTATCCAAAATAGCGACAATTAAACTAAATAAAATAGTAAAACCGCATATAATTAAACCAGGTATGAGCCAGAAATAATCATCTAACTTAGGAAAATAGGTGACAATAATATTAAAACCTAGAAATAAAATGGTAATAATAATATTAATCCAAAATAATTTATTGATATTCATAGGTAGTTGTCACCTCAATAAAATGATGTCTTTTGTATCATCATATCACTTCTTTAAAAGAAAGGTAAAACTTTAATTCTTATTGAAAGAAATATTTCGAAAATTTATATAATAATAATAAAACTGTCGATTAAACAGAAATGTACTAATCGGCAGTGATAAATCTATATAATAATACTAATAAGACTATCAATTAAAAGAGGAAAATCAAAAAGGAAATAAAAGGGTATAAAAAATTCGAAAAATTTTCACATTTACAGAAAATTAATATCTATATAGAATGTTTATAGTGAATAATTAAAAATAACATGGTTTAATTGGTTTAATAGAATCAAATAAAGATAATTCATTCAAAAACAACATGATGATAAGAGATACTAAAGTGTTGTAATGTGAGGAGGAAAAGAGTGACATTTTATGATTTTGTTATTGGATTTATTAATGATGATACGCCACTAGGAAGTTTAGCAAACTATATTGTAAATGATCATAAATTCCCCAAAAATGAACGCAACAATAAAAAAATTAGAGCATATGTTATGTCAAATTACGTTGACCACCAACTTATCGAAAGTGCTAATCGAGCAATTAGTCTTTACAAATTAATTTGAATAAGAATAGTACCAATTTTGTTGATTTAAAGCATTCCATATATCTTTAGTTTTAAAGTTTAATTCATTATCTCTAACTGAAAAAGGTTCTATAATTTCTCTATCTAACCACGAATGGATAAGTTCACTAGGAACTCCATCAAGTAACATTTCTGATTTACTTATTACAAAACATTCCCAATCTAATGAGAGCTTATTAGGATTGACATAATTACAATGATTATGATCATTCATAATGAACGCTCCTTTTTTTATAAAACTTATAATTAATTATACCCAGCACATTGAAAATAAAACGTGTATTAATTAGTTTTTTACTTTTAATTATTTTAAAGAATAAAAAAACTAAGGTATACTATGTGTGGATTATAAAGTGGTGTAAAAGAAAATCGCCTATATTTTTTTAAAAGAATATATTGAGGTGAAAATAATGAGTAAAATACTTTATTTAATGAGACATGGACAAACTATGTTTAATTTAAGAGGAAAAGTTCAAGGCGCGAGTGATTCTCCGCTTACACAATTAGGGATAACTCAAGCGAAGGAAGCAGGAAATTATTTTAAACAGAATCATATTATTTTTGACGAAGCATTTTCATCTAGTTCGGAACGAGCATGTGATACGTTAGAAAATGTTTTACCTGATAAAGCATATCAACGTAATAAAGGATTAAAAGAATGGAGTTTTGGGCTATTTGAAGGAGATAGTGTTCAATTATTGGACGCAGTTTGGGATAAAAATGATATTTTTGGAAATAGACTATTTCCTTTCGGAGGAGAAACAAAAAATGAAGTTGAACATCGTATCGTTACGACAATGAGCAATCTAGTAGAATCCTCTGAAGGAACAACATTATTAGCGGTAAGTCATGGTACAGCTATTCAGGTTTTTTTAAGAAAATGGATAGGTGATGATATGGCAAATCAATATATCATTGGAAATTGTTGTATTTTAAAATTCATTTACACAGATGGTGAATTTAAATTTATCGATATGGTTGATCCTACCATAGAAGATGACAATAAATAAAAAATTGGAACTATCTATTTAATATCATAAAGTAGCCAATGAACATCAAAGTAAGTATCATCTATTTTAAATGAGTTTTTTTCAATTCCTAAAGTTTCAAAACCAAAGGCAGTGAAAAAAATCTTTGTACCAATATGATTTGACGGGATACAAGTCATTAGTTTTTCAATATGACGAGACTGTGCATAATTAATTACTTCACAGATTAAATTTTGTACAGTAATCTCGTCTTTTTTGTTTTTTAGAAAGAGATTTTCCAACATTGCTTTATGTCGCGTGCCAATTTGGTTGAGTTGTCGCAATGTAACACCAACTACAAGTTCCCCGTCTTTAAAAGCGCCAAAAATATTACAATAGACTTCTTCTTTAGATAAAATTTGTTTTAAGTAATTGTGAGAAACATGTTGAAGATAAAGTTTATCCCATGAATATGTATGTGAATGGTTTGATAATAAAGTAATATATTGATTTAAATCGTTGTTAGTAAGAATTCTAATTTCTAACATCATACCCACCTCAAATTATCAATAGTATTTAACAAGCTATTTAAATAAATAAATGAATTTAACTGTAAATATAAATATTTTATAAAATTTATTTAATGACTATAATTATAGAATAGACTATTTTCTATAATTATACAAAAAGTGTGGGAATGAATATATAGAAGCTAAATGTTGTAATACCTCGTTATCCTTAAATAAATTATGAGATAGTATTAGGAAGTCGGATAGAATTCATTTTAAATTCGTCATACTCCACCATCTCCCGATTTCAACTTGTGTTGAACGTAGACTTTCTTTATGTAAATCTTCTATGTTTTGGATACGGATCTTGTATTGAAATATCTTGATATAGATTCATTTTCATTTCAGTCAGTAATTGCTGACATATTAAAAACATCCTAAGACAACTTATCATGTGGACTGACCCCAATTAGTGGGAATGATATAAAAACACTTTCGTTGAATTCATATTAAAATGAATCATGCGGAGGT